>NZ_JCBANC010000027.1:0-81548 GCF_059760815.1 Achromobacter sp. 1012554356
GCGGCTGCGGCGGCGGGGCCGGCCGGTGTCTGACACCCTTGGGCCGCGGGCTCAAGATGAAGCGCTTCTCACCAGGGTGTCAGACACCGGTTGAAGGTGCCGGTCAAGAACACGCGACGAAAAAAAACCCGATCGGCGGGAGCGGGTTTTTCAATGCTGGTCCGATCAGGCGATCAGGCGGTCCAAGGCTTCGCGGTACTTCGCGGCCGTCTTTTCCAGCACTTCCTGCGGCAGGCGCGGCGCGGGCGGGGTCTTGTCCCACGTTTGCGTTTCGAGCCAGTCGCGCACGAACTGCTTGTCGAACGACGGGGGGCTGATGCCCACGCGGTAGCCGTCCGCGGGCCAGAAGCGCGACGAATCGGGCGTCAGCACTTCGTCCATCAGGTGCAGCGTGCCGTTGTCGTCCAGGCCGAATTCGAACTTGGTGTCGGCGATGATGATGCCCTTGGTCGCGGCAAAGGCGGCGGCTTCGGCGTAGAGCTTGAGCGTCACGTCGCGGATGCGCTCGGCCATTTCCTGACCGACTTCCTTGACCACGTGCGCGAAGTCCACGTTTTCGTCGTGCATGCCGAACTCGGCCTTGGCGGCGGGCGTGAAGATGGGCTCGGGCAGCTTGCTGGCCTGTTGCAGGCCGGCCGGCAGCTTGATGCCGCACACGGCGCCGGTCGCCTGGTAGTCCTTCCAGCCCGAACCGATCAGGTAGCCGCGGGCCACCGCTTCCACCAGGATGGGCTTCAGACGCTTGACCACCACGGCGCGGCCGCGCACCTGGTCCACTTCATCGGGCGCCACCACGTCTTCGGGCTTCACGCCGGTCGAGTGGTTGGGCAGGATGTGCGCGAGCTTCTGCAACCAGAATTCGGTCAGTTCGGTCAGCACCTGTCCCTTGCCGGGAATGGGGTCGTCAAGGATCACGTCAAATGCGGAGATGCGATCCGACGCGACGATCAGCAACTTGTCGTCGCCGACGGCGTACATATCGCGCACCTTGCCGCGTCCCAGCAGCGGCAGGGACTTGATGCTGGATTCATGCAAAGCAGAAGTCACGGGAATGGCCTATGGCAAAAATGAACATTCCCGCCGCGGGCAGGCGCCAGGGCGGGAAGGGAAACGAAATCGGACACTGGGCGGAAGCGGCGCCGGACGGCGGCTCCTGCAAAGCGCATAGATTACTGCAAATAAGTTCGCCTTGCCGCAGGCCGAGGCGCGGGGTAGGCTTTCTTTCCCATCCATGATTCGCGCCGACCGCCCCCAGCGTCACGGCGCAACACCGCCCGGAGACAAAGCCGTATGCAGGATGCTTCCCCCAAACGCATGCCCCACGCCGACGCGCAGGTCCACATGACAGGCGGCTGCCAGTGCGGCGCCATCCGCTACGCCCTCACCGACGAGCCCATCACCGCCGCCACCTGTCATTGCCGCGACTGCCAGTATTCCAGCGGCGGCGCGCCAGCCCACGCCCTGATCTTCCCGGCAGGCACCGTCACGCTGCTGCGCGGCCAGCCCAAGGAACACCGCTACCAGGGCGACTCCGGCCACACCGTCATGCGCAGCTTTTGTGCGTCCTGTGGCACGCCGCTGTTCGGCGGTTCGGAAGGCATGGGCTATGAAGTCGTGCGCGCGGGGTCGCTCGATGACCCTGAAGCGTTTCATTCCAAGGTGAGCCTGTGGACGGACTCGGCGCCTTCGTGGCACCACGTGGACCGGACGGTGCCAAGCTTCGGGAAGAATTCCCCGGCGTAACGCACGCGTCCGTCATGGCCGCAAAAACAAAAAGAGCTGGCCCGCGAGGACCAGCTCTTTTACCTGCCTGGACCGCCTTCGTGTGAGGGCGGCGATGGCGAAAACCTTATTGCACCACTTGCGACAGCTTGCCCGAGGCGTATTGCGCGGCGATCTCGGTCAGCGGCAGCGCCTTGATCTTGCTGGCGTTGCCGGCGGTGCCGAATTCCGTGTAGCGAGCGACACAGATCGCCTTGGCGGCGGCGCGGGCGGGCTTGAGGTATTCGCGCGGGTCGAACTTCTCGGGGTTCTCGGCGAAGAAGCGGCGGATCGCGCCGGTCATGGCCAGACGGATATCGGTGTCGATATTGATCTTGCGCACGCCGTACTTGATGGCTTCCTGGATTTCCTCGACGGGCACGCCGTAGGTTTCCTTCATGTTGCCGCCGAATTCACGGATTTCGGCCAGCAGTTCCTGCGGCACGCTGGAGCTGCCGTGCATCACCAGGTGGGTGTTGGGCAGGCGGGCGTGGATTTCCTTGATGCGGGAGATCGACAGGATGTCGCCGGTGGGCTTGCGCGTGAACTTGTAGGCGCCGTGGCTGGTGCCGATGGCAATCGCCAGGGCGTCCAGTTGCGTGCGGCGCACGAAGTCGGCGGCTTGTTCCGGATCGGTCAGGAGCTGATCCATGGTCAGCTTGCCGTCGGCGCCGTGGCCGTCTTCCTTGTCGCCTTCCATGGTTTCGAGGGAACCCAGGCAGCCGAGTTCGCCTTCGACGGTCACGCCCAGCTTGTGCGCGATGTCCACGACCTTCTTGGTGACTTCAACGTTGTAGTCGTAGTCAGCGATGGTCTTGCCGTCTTCTTTCAGCGAGCCGTCCATCATGACGCTGGAGAAGCCCAGGTCAATGGCGCCTTGGCAGATCTTGGGCGATTGGCCGTGATCCTGGTGCATGACCACAGGGATGTGCGGGTAGGATTCAACGGCGGCTTGGATCAGGTACTTCAGGAAGCCTTCGCCCGCGTATTTGCGCGCGCCGGCCGAGGCCTGCATGATCACCGGGCTGTCGGTCTCCGCCGCGGCTTCCATGATGGCCTGGACCTGTTCCAGGTTGTTGACGTTGAAAGCCGGAATGCCGTAGCCGTGCTCGGCGGCGTGGTCGAGCAACTGGCGCATGGAGACTAGGGCCATGAGTGGTCCTCCTTGAGTACTGTCTATTGAGAGATGGTTGAAGCCTTGCTGAATGGCGTGATTTTACGGGGGAATCGAAGAAAGGTCTTGCAACGGCCGGTATCCTATCCATTCAGGTGAAACCGTAAGGCTTAGGACGGGTGTGGACTACGGCCTGCCCGCGTGCGGCACATCCACCCGAGTGGCCAGGATGCGGGCCTGCGGCTTTGCGCGCCGGTTGGCTTCAACAAAATCCGGCGCGGCGGCCATGAAAAGCGTTTTGCCGTCCGGGCCGCCGAGTGCGGCCGCAAAGATGCCGAACTCGCCGGTGTCGATCTGCTCAAGAATCCGCCCGCCCCTTTCGACGCGCACGATGCGCTTGCCGATGGCGTCGCCCACCCAGAGCGCGCCCTCCTCATCCAGCGCGCCGCCGTCCGGGGCAATCTTGGACGCCGCAATCAGGGCGGTCAGGTCGTCGGTTTCAGGCAGCTCGCCGAAGTTGGCCCAGTCGCGGCGCGGACCGAGCACGCCGTTGGGCTCGATGTCGAATTCGGAAATCCGGTTGGCGAAGGTCTCGTTGACGATCAAGGTCTTGCCGTCGGGCGTGATGAACGAGCCATTGGGAAAGCACAGGCCATCCGCCACCACCTGCGCCACGCCGTCAGGATCCACGCGCACCAGCGTGGTCGTGCGGACCGGTTCGCCCGCCATGATGTCGAATCCGAAATTGCCCACGTAGGCGCGGCCCTGCGCGTCCACCACCATGTCGTTGATATGGCCGCCGGTCAGCGCGGACAGGTCGGCGTGCACGGACAGGGTGCCGTCCGTCTCGCGGCGCAGCAGCTTGCGGTCTTTCATGGATGAGATCAGCAGGCGCCCGTCGGGCAGCCAGCCCAGCCCGGACGGTTGCTGCGGGACCAGACAGACGCGGTCCACCGCCCCCTGCAGCGAGACGGTGATGACCTGCCCGGTATAGAAGTCCGAAGCCCACAGGCGGTTTTCGTGCCAGCGCAGCCCTTCCAGATAGGTGTAACCGGAAGCCAGTACGGACAATTCGCGATTCGGCATTGCTTTGTCTCCTTTGTCGCCCCGCGCGGGGCTGGTTCCCAGGTGGCGCCCGGCCTTCTTGATGAAGCCGGAAGGGGCATTCTGGCACGGCTGATCCGTCCCCGAACTGACAACTCACTGTCAGGTTCACGGCGTTAACATCGCGCCCCAAGGGTTAACCCGAGCAGCACCTGGACCCTGGCATGTCCGTCACCGGACCGCCTGCCCCCGCCTCATGCCGGCGGACCTGGCCCCCCCCTCGGCCAAGCGGCGGCTCCCCGTTATCCCGTATTCAAATGAACACTAAGAAGCTGACGCGTTATATCGGCATCGCCATGGTGCTGGGCATCGTGGTGGGCTATGTCTGCAACAAGTTCGCGCAGACCCCGCAAGAGGCGGCGCAGATCGCCTCGTACTTCAGCCTGGTCACCGACATCTTCCTGCGCATGATCAAGATGATCATCGCGCCGCTGGTGTTCGCCACCCTGGTGACCGGCCTGGCCAGCATGAGCGACGCCAGCGCGGTGGGCCGCATCGGCATGCGGGCCATGATCTGGTTCATCGCCGCCTCGGCGATCTCGCTGCTGCTGGGCCTGGCGCTGGTCAACATCTTCCAGCCCGGCGCGCACATGAACCTGGCGATCCCGGACGCGGGCCTGACCTCGGGCCTGAAGACGGGCGATTTCACGCTGAAGGCGTTCATCGCGCATGTGTTCCCCAAGAGCATCGCCGAAGCGATGGCCAACAACGAGATCCTGCAGATCCTGGTGTTCTCGCTGTTCTTCGGAGCGGCGCTGTCGTTCATCCGCGGCAAGGGCCACAACACGATCTACAACATGATCGACGAGCTGGCCAAGATCATGTTCCGCGTGACCGACTATGTGATGCGCTTTGCGCCGCTGGGCGTGTTTGCCGCCATGGCCGCCGCCATCACGACCGAAGGCCTGGGCGTGCTGGTCAGCTACGGCAAGCTGATTGGCGAGTTCTACCTGGGTCTGGCGCTGCTGTGGGCCATCCTGTTTAGCGTCGGCTACCTGTTCCTGGGCAAGTCCACGTTCCGTCTGGGCGGCCTCATCAAGGAACCGACCCTGCTGGCGTTTTCGACCGCGAGCAGCGAATCGGCCTATCCCAAGACGATCGAGGCGCTGGAGCGGTTTGGCGTGTCCAAGCGCATCTCGGGATTCGTGCTGCCGCTGGGCTATTCGTTCAACCTGGACGGCTCGATGATGTACCAGTCGTTCGCGGTGCTGTTCATCGCGCAGGCCTACAACATCGAGATGAGCTTCACGCAGCAGTTGACCCTGTTGCTGGTGCTGATGGTGACCAGCAAGGGCATGGCCGGCGTGGCACGCGCGTCGCTGGTCGTGGTGGCCGCGACGCTGCCGATGTTCCATCTGCCGGAAGCCGGCCTGCTGCTCATCATGGGCATCGACCAGTTCTTCGACATGGGCCGCACCGCGACGAACGTGGTGGGCAACAGCCTGGCCACCGCCGTCATCGCCAAGCTGGAAGGCCAGGAAGAAGGCAGCGAGGAAGGCAACGAAGACACCGCGTCCGCCCAGGCCCCGGACGAGGCGCAGCCCAGCCGGACCGCCAGCCAGAACGCATAAGGAAAACGGGCCGCAATGGCCCGTTTTTCATGGGTGGCGTCCGCTTGACCGTCACGGGCGGCCGGGCGCAACATAAAGGCCCATTTCGACCACGTACCGGCGCGGCGCGCATGGGCGCCTCGTTTGGCCCGCACACCATGAATCTTCTGTCTCCCCGGGCGGCCGCAGCCGCCGCGCTTGCTGCCGGCCTGTTTGCCGCCCTGCCCGCCGCCCATGGCTGGACCCGCCTTTCGTGCGACCTTTCCGGCACGGTTACCACCTTTCCCACCACCTTCCGGCAGTTCCGTACCGACGGCACGGAACTGACCCAGGTGCTGTTCAAACTGAAGGTAAAAGCCGCCGGCATTCCGGACGGCGAGCGGGCAGACACCGACTGCGCCGAATTCGTGGACAAGGACGTCGACGTGGTGCTGGAGAACGTGGCCGCGCGCAATATCCTGCGCGGCAAGCCACTGAAGGTGCGCTACAGATACGACGAATCGCTGGGGCAGACGCTGGCGACCCACTACGAGCTGGCGCGCTAGCCCGCGCGGGTGCCGCCGCAGGCGGGATTAGTCGTTCACCGAGCAGGAAACGGGCGCGCCGTCTTCGAATTCCACGTCGTAGGTGTGCACCGGATCCCAGGGCAGCGTGAACCACAGTTCATAGCCATCGCCGTCTTCGTCGAATAGCCACAGGGCGCGCAGCACGGCCTTTTCAGCCATGGCTTCGGCAGTTTCTTCGGCCAGGAGCTGGTCGTCTTCGATGCCCAGCTTTTTGTAGTGCTCGTACGAATAGTTGTCGAGCAGGAACTCGGCCGCAGCGAGAATCTGGTCGTCCAGGGTGTCGAGGATGCCCTTGACCACCTTGGAGGCGCCGGCAAGAGGCTCTTCGCCGTCGGTCTGGATCATGACGTGGATGGGAGGCCGGCCCTCTCCGGCGGGGACGTTTTCCGCCGCCCACAGATCGGGTTCTTCGAGGTCCTGGGTGAAATTGAATCGTGCCATCGGGGGCTCCGTAAATTGAAATGGCAGGCCGGAAAAGGCAGCGGCTTGCCCTAGGCTGTGAGGCCTTTCGGCCATTTAACCAGATGCGGGCTCCTGCGTCTGTGGCGGGAAGCGACGTTTTTGCGCCTAGGACATGCGCAGGTCTTGCCAGACCGGTGCTTGACGGTGACGCCCAGGTGCGGCGTCGCCCTCCACGCCCAATCCGGCCAGCAACCGGATGGACGCCGTCACGGGTTTGGTGAAGGTGTGCGAGGCGCTGAGCGCCACGGCGGTCACGATGGGAGTCATGGGTTTTGCGAAGGCGCGGCTGCATTGGCGCACAGGTCCAGCAGAATATCCGAAAACTGCGATTCCGCCGTCAACGCCTGTTCCCGCTTGCGCCGGATCAGGTTGATCGGCGGCAGCTCCCAGCCGAAATCCCACGGCACCATGCCCAGCCTGCCGCGCTGGCACAGTTCGCGCGCGATGTCCTCGGGCACGACGGAGATCGACGATTCGTTCAGCGACAGGATTCCCTCGATCACGTCCGTGGAATAGGCTTCCAGCACCGGCGATGGCGGCTGCAGCCCGGCGCGGATGAAATGCTCGACGATCAACTGCCGCGTCGGCGTGTTGGACGCCGGCAGCACCCAGTCCAGGGCTGCCACGGCAGCCCAGTCCGGCTTGCGGCGCGCCAGCCGCTGGGCCAGTCGGCCGTGCGCGATGAGCCGAGGCCGCTGGCGGTACAGCACACGATGCATCAGGTCTTCGTGCATCACCGTGGACGTGGCGCGGCTGATGATGCAGTCCAGTTCGTGCTGGCGCAGCATCGGCACCAGGTGGTCCGTCGTGGCGCGGTGCAGGCTCAGCGTCACGCCATGCCGCTGATGCAGGCGGCTGATGGCGGCGGTCAGCAAGGCGCTGGACACGTACGGCACCACGCCCACATGCAGATGCGCCGACCGTCCCGCATGCAGCGCCTCGACCTCGCGCTCCCATAGATCCAGGTCGCTGAGCATGTGCCGCGCGCGTACCAGGGCCAAATTGCCCAGCGCGGTGGGCTGCAGGCCGCTGCCCGTACGCAGGAACAGCGGCGCGCCAAAAATGTCCTCCATTTCGGCCAGCGCCTTGGTCACTGCGGGCTGGCTGATGCCGGTCTGCGCGGCGACCCGCGTCAGCGATTTATGGCGGTCGATATTGACCAGCAGCGTCAGATGACGGTGCTTGAGACGATTGGCAAGACGAACGGCATCCCGGCTCATGGCGGTTTTCTCAATAACCATTTGGTTATGCAATTATGCCCACAAAGATAAGACCAGTTATTTCAGGATCCTATACTGCTCGCATCCTTTCCTGCCTTGCGGACCCGCCCGATGAATCCGTCCTTCACCACCCGACCTGAAATACGCGGCACATTCGGCGTGGTGTCGTCCACGCACTGGCTGGCGTCGCAAGTGGCCATGAGCGTGCTGGAACGCGGCGGCAATGCCTACGACGCCGCCGTGGCCGGCGGTTTCGTCCTGCAGATCGTCGAGCCCCATCTGAACGGGCCGGGTGGCGAAGTCCCCATCCTGTTCTGGAGCGAGCGCGATCAACGCATGCGCGCGCTGTGCGGACAGGGCCCGGCGCCCGCGCTGGCCACGCCGGCATACTTCCGCGCAATGGGGCTGGACCTGGTGCCGGGGATCGGCCTGCTGCCCGCGACGGTGCCCGGCGCGTTCGGCGCCTGGCTGACCCTGTTGCGCGACTACGGCACGTGGGAACTGGCCGACGTGCTGCAACCGGCCATCGACTATGCGCGCGACGGGTTCCCGTTGGTGCCGCGGATCTCGCAAGCGATTCTGGCGGTGCAGGCGCTGTTCCGCGACGAATGGAAGAGTTCGGGCAACGTCTGGCTGCCGGGCGGCCGCGTGCCCGCCCCCGACGCGCTGTTCCGCACACCCGCCATCGCGGCCACCTACTCCCGCATCCTGGACGAAGCGCACGCCGCCAGCACCGACCGGCGCGGCCGCATCGACGCGGCGCTAGACGTCTGGTATCGCGGTTTCGTGGCCGACGCGATTGACAGCTTCTATACGAACGAGGCCGTGCTGGACACCACCGGCCAGCGCAACCCCGGGCTGCTGCGCAAATCGGACCTGGCCGACTGGCGCGCCACGTACGACGAACCGCTGACCACGCAATACGGCCGCTACACGGTGGCCAAATGCGGCGTGTGGTCGCAAGGGCCCGTGCATCTGCAACAGCTCGCGCTGCTGCGCCACCTGGACGTCGACAAACTGGACCCGCTGTCGCCGCAGTTCGTGCACCGCGTCGCCGAGGCCGCCAAGCTGGCGTTCGCCGACCGCACCGCCTGGTATGGCGATCCGAATCACACGCAGGTGCCGCTCGCAGCCCTGCTCAGCGACGACTATGCGCGAGCGCGCGCCGCCGGCATCGGCGAGCGCGCTTCAACCACACTGCAGCCCGGCAGCCCCGGCGGACTGGCGCCGCGCCTGCCCGACCTGGAGGCCGCGATCCGCACGCTGGCCGCGTCGGACACGCGCTACGGCGTGGGAGAACCGACCTTTGCCGCGTTGCCGCCCGTCTCGGAGTGGGCGACGCGCGAACTCTTCGTGGGCGACACCTGCCAGATCGACGTCATCGACCGCGACGGCAACATGGTGGCCGCCACGCCGTCGGGCGGCTGGCTGTCGTCCAGCCCCGTGGTTCCCGAGCTGGGCTTTTCGCTGACGACCCGTCTGCAGATGACATGGCTGGACGACGGCGTGCCGGGCCAGTTGCAGCCGGGCAAGCGTCCCTGCACCACCCTGTCGCCCGGTCTGGCGCTGCGCGACGGGCTGCCCTACATGGCGTTCGGCACGCCCGGCGGTGACCAGCAGGACCAGTGGACCGTCGCGTTCTTTTTACGTCACGCCATGGGCATGAATTTGCAGGCGGCCATTGACGCGCCGTCCTGGCACATCGATCACTTTCCGGGATCGTTCTGGCCGCGTTCGCAGACGCTGAACCGCCTGACGGTCGAATCGCGCATGCCCGCCGCCACGCTGGATGCGCTGCGCGCCGCGGGCCACGACGTCAAGGTTGGGCCGGACTGGTCCGAAGGCCGCATCAGCGCCTGCACGCGCGAGCCGGCCGAGGGCGGACGCTTGCTGCTGCGCGCCGCGGCCAATCCCCGCGGGATGCAGGGATACGCCGTCGGCCGCTAAATCGATTTTCATACGACCGGCTCTCAGAAGCCGGACACACTACGCAAGGGGTAAACACCATGACACTGCACTTCAAACGACTGCTGCGCACGTTCGCGCTGGGATTGGCGATGGCCGCGCCCGCCCTCTCGCACGCCGCTTGGCCCGAGAAGCCCATCACGCTGGTCGTGCCGTGGGCCGCTGGCGGCTCCACGGACATCCTGGCCCGCGTGCTGTCCGAAGGGCTGACGCAATCGCTGGGCCAGCCGGTCATCGTCGAGAACCGGTCGGGCGCTTCGGGCAACATCGGCACCGCATTCGTCGCGCGCGCCAAGCCGGACGGCTACACGCTGCTGGTGGGCTCGATGAGCACGCACACAATGAACCAGGCGCTCTATTCGAACATGCCGTTCGACGGCGTGAAGGATTTCACACCCATCGCCGAGCTGGCCCTCGTGACCAACACGATGGTCGTGCATCCGTCGGTGCCGGCATCGAACCTGAAGGAATTCATCGCCTACGTGAAGGCCAATCCCGATACCGTGGCCTACGCCTCGGCGGGCCAGGGCTCGACCAACCACCTGAGCGCAGTCCTCTTCGAAAAAGCCGCCGGCGTGAAGATGATGCACATCCCCTATCGCGGCGGCGCGCCCGCCGTGCTGGATACGGTGGCGGGCCGCACGCAGGTGTTGTTCAGCGCGGGCACGCAGACGCTGCCGCACGTGCAGTCGGGCAAGCTCAAGCTGCTGGCCGTCACCGAGGAACAACGCTCGCCGCTGCTGCCCGATGTGCCCACCGTGGCCGAAACGCTGCCCGGCTATGAGCTGGCGGTCTGGTACGGCGCATTTGGCCCGGCCGGCATGCCGCCCGAACTGGCTGCCAAGCTGAACCGCGAGATCAACGTGATTCTGAAGCGGCCCGAGGTCATCAAGAAAATGGGCGACATGGGCGTGCTGCTGACCGAAACCACGCCGGAGCAGTTCGGCCAGATCCTGGCGCGCGATGCCGACAAGTACGGCAAGCTGATCAAAGAACTGGGAATCACGGCGGAATGACGGACGCATCCCCCAGCGCGGCGCTGGCCGGCGTGCAGGCGATTGCCCGCGCCTACGCGGACGGCCAGCCGTCCGCCGCCTTCCAGGCGATCGACGATTACGCGCGCCTGCACCTGGCGCATGCGCTGTGCACGGTTAATCGCTACGATGCCGACGCCATGCGCGTGGTGCGCCTGTACAGCTCGAATCCACAGGCCTACCCCCCGGGCGGCAGCAAGGACAAGGCCGGCACGGCATGGGGCCGGCACGTCCTGTTGGAGCAGCGGGTATTCGTGGGCGAGGGAGAGGCCGCCATCCGCGAATTCTTCAACGACCACGACGCCATCCACCGCCTGGGGCTGCAATCGGTCATCAACGTGCCGGTGGCGTACGACGGCGCGTGCCTGGGCACCGTCAACTTCCTGATGCCGCGCCCGGCGGTGTCCGACGACGACGTTCACGCAGCGCGCTTGGCAGGTCTGCTGGCGCTGCCCGCGTTCCAGGCGCTGCAACGGGCGTCCTGAAGGGGAAGGCGCAGATGCCGTGAGCATGACGGTGTCTGCCGGCGACGCCGGCCGTGGGATACGCCCGCCGCGGGATACGCCCGCCGCAGGTTACGCCCGCCGCAGGAATGTCCCCCGGCAACGATCTGAAAGACATCGCTCACAAATGCCAAAGTCGCCGGCCAGCGCCGCGGGTATATTGGGCTTATTCCCCAATTGCCTGGCGCTCATCATGATCAAAGGTTCCTGCCTGTGCGGCCGCGTCGCGTACGAGATCAACGGTCCGCTCACCGATGCCCTCAACTGCCATTGCGAGATGTGCCGCAAAACGCACGGCGCGGCCTTCCGCAGCCGAGCGACGGTCCAGGCGAAGGATTTCGTCTGGACACAAGGCGAAGACCATGTGACCTGGTATGCCTCGTCGCCCGGCAACTACCGGGGATTCTGCGAGGCTTGCGGCACGCCGCTTCTCAGCCGCTTTGACCAGACGCCGGACGTCTACGGCCTGCCGCTCGGCGCGCTGGATGACGATCCGGGCGTCAAGCCTGAGGCGCATTACCACGTCGCCAGCAAGGCGCCCTGGTACGACATCACGGACGCGCTGCCCCAGCACCCCGGCGCCATGGACGAAGCCCCGGAGCACGAACCGCAGGTGTCGCCCCTGACCTTTTCGCACGGAAGATGAACCCACGTCCGGCTCCGGACTTCACAGGAGACTGATATGAGCGACTACGGCGTCGTACTGGACCCCTCCACCCTGCAATTCACGCGCAGGCTGCCTGCCAGCGTGCAGGAGGTGTGGGCCTGGCTGACGGAATCCGACAAGCGTGGCCAATGGCTGGCATTTGGCGACATGGACCTGATGGAGGGCGGCGGCGTCACCCTGCGGTTCCTGCATGCCGACCTGTCCTCCGTGCGCGAACCGACGCCCGAGGCCTACAAGCCCTACGAGGAAGGCCTGACCACGCAGGGCCTCATCACCCGGTGCGAACCGCCGCACGTGCTCAGTTACACCTGGGGCGGCTCGGCCGGCGCCCCGTCTGAAGTGACGTTCGACGTGTCCCCCCAGGACGACGGCGCCCAACTGGTGCTTACGCACCGCAAGCTGGCCACCCGGGAAGACATGGTCGACGTGGCGGGCGGGTGGCACACGCACCTGAATGTCCTGGCGGCACGCCTGGCCGGACGCGACCCGGGTCCCTTCTGGTCGGCCAATGCCGCCTGGGAAGCGGAATACCAGCGCCGCATCCCGCGTCGATAGAGTCGTTCAAGCGCAACTATCGCGGGCCAAGCCGGCATAAAAGCTGGCTAATCGGCATGCTTTGCAGTAACATGGATCCGTGATTTTTCCGCAAAAACCGGACTTCGGTCATCCTGCGTGCCAACTTGTAGCGCCCTCGAAAGGGCGCTACTGAATGAACGTCAGCGACGCGAACGAGATCCGGTTTTTTATTGGGGCCACCGCTTTTGGGTGCTCCCCGTCACTGCCCAGCACGCCGCTGCAGTCCCCGTGGCGCCAGGCGTTGCCGCACACGCAGCAACCCCGCTTCATCCGGCAAGGTGCCCGCAGCACCGCCGCCGCGACCACAGCGCGCATCGCGCGCACTTACCTCAGGGCGCGAGTATCCGCCATTTCAGACATCCATCCGGATGCCGTGGCCCGTACCCACGCTTGCCCGAACGTTTTTTTGCGTTCAAACCGCTGGACCGGTTTATCCGAGTCCGACGCGCTTGCCGCCTCGCGCGGCGTGTCATGCCGCAGGCATGACTGCGCTTTTTGATCAAGGAGTAGAAGATGGCTAAAGAAGAACTCATCGAATTGGATGGCATCGTTGACGAAGTGCTGCCCGATAGCCGCTACCGCGTCAAACTGGACAACGGCATCGAAGTCGGCGCCTACGCGTCGGGCCGTATCCGCAAGCACCGCATCCGCATCCTCGCGGGCGATCGCGTCACCCTGGAAATGTCCCCGTACGACCTGACCAAGGGCCGCATCAACTTCCGCCATAAGGACGAGCGCGCCCCCACGATGCAGCGTCCCCAGCACCACCGCCGCTAAGCCGGCCGCCCGGGCCGGCTTTCTTGCCGGCGCCCGGCTCCCTCTTTTCGCGAATCCTTAAGCCGGATTCGCGCGCTGCCGTAATGCGTGGATCGCCTGTTCATGAAAGAATGGCGCTCCTAGCCTGGCGCAACGCCAGGCCGGATACGCACGAAGCACGATGGACCTGAAAGAAGAATTGCAAGCCGCCGCAGACCAGCTTGCCCTCTCGCGAAGACGTTTCGCAAAGGGCGAGGAAGGCCTGCGCCTGCTGCGTCAGTCGCGCGAGGCGTTCATCAACAGCCTGCGCAATACCGGCCTGACCTACTCCGAAGCCAAGACCAAGTACGACAACTGCCTGGATGACCAGGAAGCCGGTCAGCGCAACGTGCAGCAGCAGATGGAATACGCCGAGCGCATGCACCAGTACGTGCTCAAGCGCATCGCGCTCGAGGCCGAGCAGGCCTGAGCGCGGCTCGCAGTCTTATCTGGACTTAGACGCATCTGGGCTTGAACGCATCCGGCTTGAATGCATCCGGCTTGAATGCGTCAGGGCTTGAATGCGTCAGGGCTTGAACGCCCCAATGAAGATCGCCGGATCGATGCGCGCATCGTTCAGGCTGACATTCCAGTGCAGATGCGGGCCCGTCGCCCGCCCCGTCGCCCCCACCTTGCCCACGACGCCGCCGCGCGGCACCTCGTCGCCGACTTTCACGGAGATGGCCGACATGTGGCAGAACATGCTGACGAAACCCTGGCCATGGTCCAGAAACACCGTCTTGCCGTTGAAGAAATAATCCCCCACCAGCACCACTACCCCGGCCGCTGGCGCCTTGATGGGCGTTCCGGCCGGCACGGCGAAATCCAGCCCTGAATGCGGATTGCGTTCCTGGCCGTTGAAGAAGCGGCGCAGGCCGAAGGGGCTGGACAGGCGTCCGCCGTTGACGGGACGATCCAGGATCAGGTTGCTGGGCGTGACACCGGCGCGAAAGCCGCGATAGGCCTCGACCTGCTCGGCCAGCTCGCGCTCGATCCGCTTGAGGTCGTCCGGGTTCGGATCCACCTGGCGCTGGTTCTTGAGCGTGATGTGCTGCGCCACATAGTCCTTGGCGCGCACGGTGAAGGCCACCTGGCGGTTGCCGCCAGCGTCCTTGACCTGGACCTGCTCCTGGCCCGGCTTGACGCTGAGCGGAATGCCGACCACGGCGATCCACTGCTTGCCCGCCTCCCGCACCACCAGCACGGGCCGGTCCAGGTACGTGACCTGGGGCGCGGCCGCGCCGTCGCCCAGGCTAAGTACCGCCACGCCGCCCGGCACGCGAGCGTCGAGCTTGCGGCTGATGTAACTGGCCTGCTGGGCCCGCGCGGGCAAGGCCAAACACAGGGCGGCCGCGGCCAGCCCCGCGCGCAGGACACTGCGGCGGTCAACCATGGCGCTTACAGGCACAGGTTGGCCGGTTCGATGATGGTCTGATCGCGGCGGGCGATGCGCGTGGACAGGCGCGTCTCGGTCTTGCCCTGCCAGTGCGTGGTCGTCAGGACGGCCTCGACACCGAGGCTGCCGTGCAGGACAAGCTCGTACCCGTTGCGCACCGGCTTCTGTTCGAAGTTCACGCCCAGTCCCTTCCAGGCGGCCGCCACGCATTGCGTGTAGTCCTGGGCGGTGCGCTGCGTGGATCCGTAGAACACGGGCTCGCGGTCGCGGACGTCTTTGACATTGGCGCAAGCCGACAGGGCAGCCACGGCGGTGAGGGACAGGATGGTACGAACCTTCATGACGATGAAAACTCTCGGTCAGTAGGGGTTGATCGGGGCGGCCAACTATACCGCACGGCCTTGGCGGGCCTCGGCGCAGAAATGTCGCGCCAAGGCGGCCAATCGCAGCGCTTTACGCCTGCGCGGGCCGCCGGGCGGACTTGGGGCGGAAGGCCGCAATGACCTCGGGACGCGTGTCGGCGTAGGGACCGCCGATGAGGTCGATGCAGTACGGAATGGCGGCGAAGATGCCCGGCACCACCACCGCGCCGTCCTCGCCCTTGAGCCCTTCCAGCGTCTCGCGGATGGACTTGGGCTGGCCGGGCAGGTTCACGATCAGGGCGGCATGGCCGTCGGTTTCGCGGATGACGGCCACCTGCCGCGACAGGATGGCCGTGGGCACGAAACGCAGGCTGATCTGGCGCATCTGTTCGCCAAAACCCGGCATTTCCTTGGTGCCGACCGCCAGCGTCGCCTCGGGCGTGACGTCGCGCCGCGCCGGGCCGGTGCCGCCGGTCGTCAGGACGAGGTCGCAGCCGCAGCCGTCGACCAGTTCGATCAGGGTCTCCGAGATGCGGGCGGGCTCGTCGGGAATCAGCCGATCAACCGCCTGCCAGGGCGACGACAGCGCCCCGCCCAGCCACTCGCGCAGCGCGGGCAGTCCCTGATCCTGGTAGGCGCCCGTAGAGGCGCGGTCGGAAACGGACACCAGGCCCACGATAAGTTCGTCGGGATGGCGGCGGGGGATTCGGGCAATGTCGGTCATGGCGTAGGAGGAAATCCGGCGGTGAAGCGCCGCGTTCGCGGCAGGCGGCGCGGCCGGCCAGGGATCCCGGCCGGGCGCGCGACATTGATGCTATCGCATTCCGCCTGGGGGCACGTGGCGGGGCGCGGCCGGGCCAAGTGTCGCAAAAAGGGGAATCGGCGCGCCGCCCAGGGTTTCCCGCGCTTGTTCGCGTCATGGACGCTGGATAACATCCGCTAACAATCCCGCCCCATTGTTGAGGCGCGGCGCATTTTCGGGTTTCCCATGTTCAAACGCACTCTTCGGCAGCACGCGCTTGCCGCGGCGCTGGCCCTGTCCGCCGCGGCCGTGGCCGGCTGGGCGGCCCTGCATACGCTGGCCCTGAAGACCGAACCGGTGCCCGCGGCCGCACCCGGCATCTACATTCCCAACCTGGGTAATACGCTGGACGAGCAGACGCGCAATCTGTCGCGGCTCAGCCAGGCGCTGCGCACGGGCGACCGTCTGGTGATCCTCGGGTCCTCGGAACTCACCAGCAACGACCTGCGCTTCGTGCCGTACCGTTTCCTGGCCGACGAGCTGCAGATGCCCGTCCTGGCGTATGGCCATTCCGGGTTCCAGTCGCTGGGCATGCAGTTCGTGCTGGCGGCGCTGGCCGATGACCTGTCGCCGGCCTCGCGCGTGGTCGTGATGCTGTCGCCCGGCTGGTTCGACGGCGAAGGCGGGTTGGGGCCGGACGAATTCAAGGAGCACGCCAACCCGCTGCTGCCCCGCCTGCTGCGCCAACCCGATGGCCGGTCCGAAGTCTTGCGGTGGCTGGACGCCAAGGGCGACGCCGGCGTGTACTGGTCGATGGCGGCCGAGCAGGCGTACGTCTTCCGCCAGCGCCTGGCCAGCCTGTGGGCCCCCGCGTACGCCGCGCCCATCCCCGAACCGGAACGCGAAGGCCCCGCGGCGGCGGCGCGCGTGGTGGACTGGGATGCGCTGGCCGGCCAGGCGCAGACCGCCGAGCAGGCACTCATGACGGACAATCGCTATGCCGTGCGTGACGAATTCTTCAACAAGTACCTGCGCAGCATCCCCGAAGGCGGCAAAACCGCCTATCAGCCCCAGCCACTGACCGGCCGCGACGAACTGCGCGAACTCGACGCCCTCATGGCGCTGCTGCACCAGCACAAGGTCAATGCGCTGTTCGTCATGCAGCCGCTGCACCCGATGGTCTTCAATGACCTGCACCGCTTCGATCCGATCCAGCAGCAAGTTGCCGGCCTGTGCCAGCGTTACGCAATGACCTGCATGGATATGTATGACGCGCCCTTCGAGGTCGGCACGCTGCGCGACGTGCAGCATCTGGGCGAGCTGGGCTGGCTGCGCGTCAACCAGAAGATCGCCGAGGTATTCCGCCCATGAAAAGAACGCTGTGGCTCTGCCTGCTGTATCTGGGAATTCTGGCCGTCATGGTGATCCAGGCGGATACGTCGGCCAATCTGGGTAAACCGATGGAGATCGAATTCCAGTATTCGAAGTTCTAAGATTGAGGGCCGGGTCATTCAGGGACAGGTCATAAATCTGCAATAATCGGGGCATTCTCGCCGGAACCTCGCCCCCCTCCCCCATGTTCGACCTCTTCCACGGCCTAGACCTTTGGGTTGGCCTCAGTCTTGTGCTGGCCCTGACCTTCGTCCTGGCCTTCGAATTCATCAACGGCTTTCACGACACGGCCAACGCCGTGGCAACGGTCATCTACACCAAGGCCATGCCGCCGCATCTTGCGGTGGTCCTGTCCGGCATCTTCAACTTCCTGGGCGTGTTGCTGGGCGGCGTGGGCGTCGCGTACGCCATCGTCCATCTGCTGCCCGTCGAACTGCTGATCAATGTGGACACCGGCCGCGGGCTGGCAATGGTCTTCGCCATGCTGGCGGCGGCCATCGCGTGGAATCTGGGCACGTGGTACTTCGGCATTCCGGCCTCCAGCTCGCACACGCTGATCGGCTCGATCCTGGGCGTGGGCCTGGCCAATGCGCTCATCACCGACCTGCCGCTGGGCCAAGGCGTGAACTGGGGCAAGGCTATCGACATCGGCCTGTCGCTGGTGGCCTCGCCCATCGCCGGGTTCGCGGTGGCCGGGTTGCTGCTGCTGGCGCTCAAGCGCTGGCTGCCGCTGTCCAAGATGCACAAGACGCCCGAACAGCGCCGCGCCATCGACAACAAGAAGCACCCGCCGTTCTGGAACCGCCTGGTGCTGGTGCTGTCGGCCATGGGCGTGAGCTTCGTGCACGGCTCGAACGACGGACAGAAGGGCATCGGGCTCATCATGCTGGTGCTGATCGGCATCGTGCCGGCCAACTTCGTGCTGGACACCCACAGCACCACCTACCAGATCGAACGCACCCGCGACGCCGCCAACCACCTGATGGTGTTCTACCAGCGCAACGAAGCGCTGCTGGGCGATTTCCTGGCTTTGCGCCGCACCGACATCCAGGAAGACCTGCCCGCCAACTTCCGCTGCGACCCGGCCCTGACCGTGCCCACCATCATGGCGCTGCAAAGGGACCTGCACGGGGTTTCCAACTACGCTGACCTGTCCGCACAAAAGCGCATCGATGTGCGCCGCTACTTGCTTTGCCTGGACGACACCGCCAAGAAGGTGGCGCGCCTGGAAGGTCTGCCCGCCCGCGAGGCCGCCGACCTGCAACGGCTGCGCGCGGACCTGACCGCCACCACCGAATACGCGCCCTTCTGGGTGATCGTTGCCGTGGCGCTGGCGCTGGGCGCCGGCACCATGGTCGGCTGGCGCCGCGTCGTTCTGACGGTCGGCGAAAAAATCGGCAAGCAGGGCATGACCTACGCGCAGGGCATGTCGGCGCAGCTGACCGCCGTGGGGGCCATTGGTCTTGCCAACGTCTTCAGCCTGCCCGTGTCCACCACCCACGTGCTGTCCTCGGGCGTGGCGGGCACCATGATCGCCAACAAGACGGGGCTGCAGGGCAACACGGTGCGCAACATCCTGCTGGCCTGGGTGCTGACGCTGCCCGCCTCGATGCTGCTGGCCGCCGGTCTGTTCTGGATCGGCGTGCAGATCGCGGGCTGATCTCGGGCTGACTGATCCGGCCGTGCAGGCAATCTGCACGGCCGCTGCAACACTCTGGCTATTGCGCCGGCCTATGCGCCCGCGCCCGGCGCCGTCTACGATGGCGCCATGATTACCGCATCCCCCACCCTGCATTACATCTTTGATCCGCTCTGCGGCTGGTGCTACGGCGCCGCGCCGCTGGTGGCGGCCGCCCGCGCCATTGCCGGCCTGAACATCGAGCCGCATGGCGGCGGCATGATGACCGGCGGCAACCGCCAACTGGTCACCGACGCCCTGCGCCGCTACGTCATGCCGCACGACGAGCGCATCGCGGGCCTCACCGGCCAGCCGTTCGGCACCGATTATTTCGACGGCCTGCTGCGCGACAGCGGCGCCGTGTTCGATTCCGAACCGCCCACCACCGCCATCCTGGCCGCCCAAACGCTGGCGGGCCGCGGCCTGGACCTGCTGCACCGGATGCAGCAGGCGCATTACGTGGAGGGCCGTCGCATCGCCGATCCCGCCGTGCTGCGCGCACTGGCCGTGGAGATCGGCCTGGACGCCGAGGCCTTCGACGCTGCCTACGAACAGGCACAGGGCGCCGAGACTGCGGCGCACATTGCCGCGAGCCGCCGGCTGCTGGCCCAGGTCGGGGGCACGGGCTTTCCGACGCTGGCGCTGGAGCGCGACGGCGCTTTTACCCTGCTGGAACCCAGCCGGTATCTCGGCCGTCCCGAGCAATGGCGTGACCACCTGGCGGCACGCATCCAGGGCGGCGCCTGACGTCGCGAATCAGGACTCCTCGATATCCCCGTCGCGCTGCAAGGCGCGATGCATCGCCGGGCGCTCGCCAAGACGCTCGACGTACGCATTGAAGACGGGGGTCTCGGGCACGATCTTCATCCGCATCATGTACTGCAGCGAGCCGCCCAGCACGATGTCCACGGCCGAGAACCTGTCGCCCAGGAAAAACGGCCGCGCCTGCAGCACCCGCGTCAGCACCTCTTCGACCTCGTCGGCCGATCCCCATCCCAGCGCGGCCTGATGCGGCGTCTTGAAGGCCCGCTCGACCATCGCGGGCTCGAACACGCCCGTGGAATACGCCAGCCACGTCAGATAGGGGCCGCGCTGCGCGTCGCCGACGACCGGGCCCAGCCCCGCCTGCGGAAACAGGTCGGTCAGGTACACCGCGATGGCGGGAGTCTCGAACACGGGCACGCCGTCATGCACCAGCGCCGGCACCTTGCGGTGCGGGTGGATGTCGATGTAATCGGCAGGCATGTGCCCCGTGCTGTCGTGGCCGCGGATCGACACCATCTCGGTGTCGTAGGGCACGCCCAGTTCCTCGAGCAGCCACAGTATCCGGAACGACCGCGAACGCGGTGCGTGGTAGAGCGTAAGCATGGTCGGTCTCCTTGGGGGATCGGACCATTTTGCCTTGCGGGCCGCTACGCCGCCAAGGCTAGCAATATCCCGTATCCGCCCATGCCGAGCAGCACGGCCACGCCCGTATTGCTGACCAGGCGCGCCGCAACGCCCGTCACGGCCAGCCCGCCCACGTACGGCGCGATGCGGGCGGCCTCGTCTGCGGCGCCCAGCAGATCCGGCACGATCACGGCGGCCGCGATGCCCGCCAGCAGCGACGGCCCCAGCGCCGACAGCGCCGAGCCCTCGCGGGACAGGTGCCGCAGCAATCGGCTGCGCTCGGACAGCATGAAGGGCAGCGCGCGTGTGAGATAAGTGATGACCGCCATCGCGATGACGGCGCCCCAGAATTCCAATCCGCTGGCGTTCATGCGGCCCTCCTCACGCGATAGGCGACGCAGCCGATGACCGCGCCCGCCAGGATGGCGAGGCTGGTGTAGCCCAGCGCGGCCACCAGTCCGGCGCCGATGACGGCGGCCAGGATGGGCAGTCCCATGCCGCGCCGGGCGCTCTGGCACACCAGCGCCATGAACAGCGCCGGCAGCGCAAATCGCATGACCTGCGACAGCATCGGATAGTGCCGTTCCAGGCCGTCGCCCGCGTACACCCCCACGGCGGTGCCGGCGATCCACGTCAGCCAGGCGCCCAGGCCCAGCGCGATCATCCAGCCTTGGCGCCGGGCGGGTTCCACGCCGTGCAGCCGGTTGAACGCGGTGGCGAAGACTTCGTCGGTCAACAGGAAAGCCACTTTGAGGCGATCGCGCAGCGCCGCCGGCAGAAAGCGCGACAGCAGCGGGCCATAGAGCAGATGCCGGGCGTTGAGTAGCGAGCACAGCGCCACCACCCACAGCCACGGCGTGCCGGCCTTGATGGACGCCAGCAGCAGGAACTGGCTGGCGCCCGCGTAGACCAGCACGGAAATCAGGATGACCTGCAGCGGGGTCAGGTCGGCCGCGATGCCGGCAATGCCGAACGTCACGGCCACCGGAAAGTAGCCGATCATGACCGGCAGGCAGGATTTCAGACCATCGATGCGCGCGCCGCCGGACGGGGCGCGCGCGGCGGCGGGGGGAGTCTCCAAGGCGCTCATCGCTTTTATTTGTTGCGGCGGGCGCCCATTTTACTCAGCGGTGCGTCAAGGCATCGCCCCCAACGCCCGCAGCTGCGACTTCAGGCGGCGCACCTCCTGGCTCAGGTCCAGAATGAGCGCGACGGCGTCGAGGCCGGCGCCGAAGTCGTGTTCCAGCCGTCGCGCGTGCAAGGCGCGTTGCAAGTCCACGCTGTAGAAACGCCATTCCGCCGGGCCGGTTCCGCTGGCGTTGACGATGCCGACCTCGACCAGCCGGGCCACCCATTCCACTTCCGCGCCGCAGGCGCGCGCCAGGTCGTCGGTGCTGAGCGGTTGCGACTTGCCGACCACGGTGGCGCTGGTGATCACTATCTTGTTCATGCTCAGACCCCGAGGTTGCGGCGCGGGTTGAAAGGCAGATCCTGCTGGAGCTTGCGGTAGGCGGCCTTGGCGGCTTCGCTGTCGGCGGGCGGCAGCACCAGATCCAGAACCAAGTACAGGTCGCCCGGCGGATCGCCGGGGATGCCGCGTCCGCGCAGCCTCAGCTTGCGGCCGTTGCCGGAACCGGCCGGCACGGACACTTCGACCGTGCCGCCGGGCGTGGGCGCCTGGACGCTGGCGCCCAGCGCGGCTTCCCACGGGGCAACCGGCAACGTCATGTAGAGATCGCGCCCTTCGGCGCGGTAACGCGGATGCGGCTTGAAGCGCACTTCCAGATACAGATCGCCGCTTTCGCCGCCGCCATAGCCGGGCATGCCCTGTCCGGCCAGCCGGATGTACTGGCCTTCACGCACGCCGGCCGGGATCTTGACGCTGAGGGTGCGGCTTTGCATGTGCGGCCGTCCCTGATCGTCCATCTGCATGGACCGCAGGCTGATGTCGCGCGTCGCACCCTTGATCGCGTCTTCGAGGTCGACTTCGATCGCGGCGTGATGGTCTTCGCCGCGCGTGCGGAAGTCCTGCTGGCGCGCGCCGTGCCGGCCCCCCCGGCCGCCAAAGAGTGACGAGAAGAACTCGCTGAATTGCGCCTCGTCGCCAGGCGCGGCGCCGCGGTGGAATTCGAAGCCTTCGTCCCAGCCGGGCGGAGGTTGGAAGCCGCCGTCGGGCGTGACGCCCGCAGCCAAATTGTCATAGGCCTGGCGCTTTTCAGCGTCGCGCAACACGTCATACGCTTCGTTGACATCGCGCATGCGGGTTTCGGCGTCGCTTTCCTTGCTGACGTCTGGGTGATATTTGCGGGCGAGCTTGCGATAGGCCTTGCGGATATCGTCGTCGGATGCGCCCTGCTCCACCCCGAGAATGCTGTAGTAGTCCTTGAACTCCATGTTCCAGCTCACGTAGAGGGTTGAGGCCGCGTCCGGCACAGCCGGATCCGGCCTTGAATAGCCAGAAGATAGGGGTTATGGACCGATTTTTCAATGTGCGGCCGCGTGGCATATGCCGGCAGCACAAGCTGGCCGCCTGATTGGCGTAGTATGTGTTTTTTCGCCCGGATTTTGGGGGCGGACCCAACAGGCAGGATCCACGATGAAGATGAGCAACATCCCCTTCGGCACCACCGACTGGTCCGAAGTGGAACGCACCGAACACGCCGGCGACACCGGCATGGCGTACTGGCGGACCCGTAATTTCGGCGACCTGCGCGTGCGCATGGTGGAATACACGGCCGGTTACCTGGCCGACCACTGGTGCACCAAGGGCCACATCTTGTTCTGTCTGGAAGGCGAACTGCACACCGAACTGGAAGACGGCCGCCAGTTCGTGCTGACCCCGGGCATGAGCTACCAGGTGGCCGATCAGGCCGAACCGCATCGCTCGTCCACGCAGACCGGCGCCAAGCTGTTCATTGTGGACTGACCCTTGTGGCTGACGCGCCCGCGCGACACGTCCGCATTGCACTTGCGTTACGCTTTGCAAATCAGGCGCCGCGCGCGGCCTGACCATACGTTACCCCGCCTGACCGGAGACAAGCTTTGGGCGCCCCGATTACGCTATACGTCGATTCCCTGTTTCTCAGCCCCTACGCCATGTCGGTCTATGTGGCGCTGACCGAAAAGCGGCTGCCCTTTGAAGTGCGTCCCATCGACCTGGGCGCCGGCGAACAGCGCATGCAGCCGTTCCAGTGCCGCGCGCTCACGTCGCGGGTGCCGGCGCTGACGCACGCGGACTTCAATCTGACCGAATCCAGTGTCATCGCCGAATACCTGGACGAAGCCTTTCCCCCTCCCGAACACACCGGCCTGTTTCCGGCCGCACTGCAGGAACGCGCCCGCGCCCGCCAATTGCAGGCCTGGCTGCGCAGCGACCTGGGCGCCTTGCGCCAGGAACGTCCCACGGAAACCGTGTTCTACGGCGAAACCGGCCAGCCTCTGTCCGACGACGCCCATGCGGCCTCCGCCAAATTGATTCGCGTGGCCAGCTATCTGGTCGGCGTTGGCCAGACGACGCTGTTCGACGAATGGTGCATCGCCGATCTCGATCTGGCGGTCATGCTCAAGCGCCTGTCGAACGACGACCTGCCCGACACGCTGCGCGCCTACGCAGACGTGCAATGGCAGCGGCCCGCCGTCCAGAAGTGGCTGGAACACAACGCCGCCGCGCGGTGAGTTGAGCTGAGCAGTGGTCTGCCATCGGTCCGAATAAGCCGGGCTGAGCGCCGATTTGACACCCCGCAAGCGTTCCGATGTTGCACCGCACCATCTGATGCGGTGTAATGGGGAGGTCAATTCCGCCGGTTCCACTGGGGGCCGGCTCGGCGGCGGTCTGTCGCCGGCAGCTCATTACAGGAGATCGCCATGGCCGGATCCGGCACCGATCACATGCTCGCCCCGTCCCTCAACCCCTGGACGGCCGCCTACGAATACGCGGTGGACGCCTGGCAACGCGGCGTGCTTTATGCGGACGTGATGCGCCAGCGCGGCAACCAATATCACGATCACATGGCCAAGCGCGCGCCCAACGTGCTCAGCATGGAATTCGAGCTGGTGCTGGATGGCCGCGAGCTGCCCCGCCCCGTCAATTACGGCCTCTTGCGGATCACGCCGCCGGCCGGCGTGGAAACGGACCCGATCAAGCGCCCCTTCCTGGTGGTGGACCCGCGCGCGGGCCACGGCCCGGGCATCGGCGGCTTCAAGCCTGAAAGCGAAATCGGCGTGGCCGTGCGCGCGGGGCATCCCTGCTACTTCGCGACGTTCCTGCCGCAGCCCATGCCCACCCAGACCGTCGAAGACGTGATGATGGCCGAGGCGCGCTTTCTGGAAGAAATCATTGCGCTGCACCCGGATGCCGAGGGCAAGCCCGTCGTCGTGGCCAATTGCCAGGCGGGCTGGCAGATCATGATGACCGCGGCGGTGCGCCCTGAACTGTTCGGGCCGATCATCGTCGCTGGCGCGCCGCTGTCCTACTGGGCGGGCTGGCGCGGCATGAATCCCATGCGCTACGCGGGCGGCCTGCTGGGCGGAAGCTGGCTCACGGCCATGACCAGCGACCTGGGCAACGGCAAGTTCGACGGCGCCTGGCTGGTGCAGAACTTCGAGAACCTCAATCCCGCCAACACCCTGTGGTCCAAGCAGTACAACCTGTACGCCAAGGTCGACACCGAGGCCGACCGCTACCTGAGCTTTGAAAAATGGTGGGGCGGCCACGTCTTCCTGAACGGGCCCGAGATCCAATACATCGTCGACAACCTGTTCGTGGGCAACCGTCTGGCCACCGCGGGCCTGGTGACCTCCGACGGCATCCGCATCGACCTGCGCAACATCCGCTCGCCCATCGTGGTGTTCTGCTCCAAGGGCGACAACATCACCCCGCCCCCGCAGGCGCTGGGCTGGATTCCCGATCTGTACCAGAACGAAGCCGAAGTCCTGGCCCACGGCCAGACCATCGTCTACGCCATCCACGAAAGCATCGGCCACCTGGGCATCTTCGTGTCCGGCAGCGTGGCGCGCAAGGAACACCAGGAATTCACCTCCAACATCGACATGATCGATGTGCTGCCGCCGGGCATCTACCAGGCCGAAATCGCCGACAAGACGCCCGACACGCCCAACGCCGATCTGGCTTTCGGCAACTACGTGCTGTCCTTCGAACAGCGCAAGCTGGACGACGTGCGCGCCATTGTTGACCGCAAGGAAGAAGATGACCAACGCTTTGCCGCGGTGGCCCGCATCTCCGACATCAATCTGGGCATGTACCGCAGCTTCGTGCAGCCCTGGCTGCGCGCCATGGTCACGCCGCAATCGGCCGAGTGGATGCAGCGCATGCACCCGCTGCGCCTGCCCTACGAACTGATCTCCGACCGCAATCCGCTCATCGCCCCCATCGCCAAGGTCGCCGAACAGGTGCGCGAGAACCGCCAGCAGGCCGCGCCCGCCAATCCGTTCGTGGTGGCGCAAGAGATGTTCTCGAACTGGATCGAGACCAGCCTGAACATCTGGCAGGAATTGCGCGATTCGGCCGACGAGCGCACCTTCATGAGCGTCTACGGATCGCCCGTGGTGCAGGATCTGGCCGGCCTGGGCGCCAAGTCCGGCCCGCCCCGCAGGCACCCCGGCGTCTCGCCGGAGCATCGCCGCTTCATGGAAGACCGCGCCGCTGAACTGCGTTCCATGCTGCAGGAAGGCGGACTGCGCGTGGCCGCGATCCGCATGCTGCTGTACGTGTCCGGCGCCGAGGGCGGCCTGGACGAGCGCAGTTTCGCGCTGATCCGCAAGATGCGCGCCGAAGCCGACAACGCGCTGACGCTGGAAGCGTTCAAGGACGTTATCCGCGAACAGGCCCTGATGATGACGCTGGATTCGGACGCCGCCATCCAGGCCATGCCCCGCCTTCTGGAAGACTCGACGGCCGCCGAAATCCGCGCCAGCCTGGTCGCGATGAAGGGCGTCCTGGAAGCGGCCGAGCCGCTGAGCGACGCGGCGCGCGAAAGTCTGAACGAAATGGAGCGCATCTTCGAAGCCGCCGAACGCCGCGCGCAACGGCGCAAGCAAGGCCAGGCGCCTGCGGCATCGCGCGGCGCCGCCGCCGCGAAGGCCGTCTATCCAGTCCAGGATCTGGTCGACTTGGCCGCCCAGGTGCCCGCCAAGACCGCCCGGCCGCATCCTGACGCAGCGGGAAAGGCCGTCAATGAGGCGGAGCCGCCCAAGAAGGCGCCGCCGTCGGCATCGAAGGCCGCGACGAAGGCCGCATCGAAAGCCGCGCCCAACGCCGCGTCGAAAGCGGCATCGAAGTCCCCGGCAAGGCACGCCGCCAAAACGGCAAAGCCGGCGGCCAATGGCGCCGCCAAGGCAGCGTCGAAGCCCGCTTCGAAGTCCGCATCCAAGTCCGCCTCCAAGTCCGGCGCGGACGCGACCCCGGCCAAAGCGCCCGCCAAGCGCGCCGCCGCCCGTCAACCCGCCAAGGCCTGAGACCCATGAGCCTCCCCACGTCCACGCACTACGACAAACTCATCGCGCGCGCGCAAACGCTGGAGGCGGCCCCGTGCGCGATCGCCCATCCTTGCGATGAACCGTCGCTGTCGGCCGCGCTGGAAGCGCGCGATCTGGGCCTGCTGCGGCCCATCCTGGTCGGACCCGAAGGCAAGATCCGCGACACGGCCGAGCAGTTCAAGCTGAACCTGGGCGACGCCCGCATCGTGGACGCGCCGCACAGCCATGCGGCCGCGGAAACCGCCGTGGCGCTGGTGCGCAGCGGCGAGGCCTCCCTGCTGATGAAGGGCAGCCTGCACACCGACGAGCTGATGCACGAGGTCGTGGCGCGCGCCACCGGCCTGCGCAGCGGCCGGCGCATCAGCCATGTGTTCATCATGGAAGTGCCGACCTACGCCGAGCCGCTCTTCATCACCGATGCGGCCATCAACATCTTTCCGGACCTCGAAACCAAGGCCGACATCATCCGCAACGTGATCGACCTGCATCACGGACTGGGGTTGGGCGAACCGCGCGTGGCGATCCTGTCGGCGGTCGAACAGGTCACCCCCAGCATCCCCAGCACCATCGAGGCAGCCGCCCTGTGCAAGATGGCCGACCGCGGCCAGATCGCGGGCGGCGTGCTGGACGGCCCGCTGGCGCTGGACAACGCGATCAGCCCCGACGCCGCGCGCATCAAGGGCATCCGCTCGCCCGTGGCCGGCGTGGCCCAGGTGCTGGTGGTGCCCGATCTGGAAGCCGGCAACATGCTGGCCAAGAACCTGACCTTTCTCGCCAACGCCGAGGCGGCCGGCATCGTGCTGGGCGCACGCGTGCCGATCATTCTGACCAGCCGCGCCGACAGCCCGCGTTCGCGCCTGGCGTCTTGCGCGGTGGCGGCGATCTACGCCAACTACCTTGCCCAGCAGCAGGCCAGACCGCTGGCCTGACAACCGTCAGCCCCCGGCCCGCCCTCGCGGGCCTTCGCGCGACTTGTCTCAACGTGGAAGCACACCGCCATGAGCGACACCATCCTCGTCATCAACGCCGGCAGTTCCAGCATCAAGTTCTACCTTTACGACATCGCCGACAAGCATGAACTGGCGCCCCGGCTGGGCGGCCAGCTTGAAGGCATCGGCACCACGCATCCGCGCCTGCGGGTGCGCGACGCGGCGGGAGAGACGCTGGTCGAGCGCGACATCGCGCCCAGCCACGCCCCCGACGTGCCCAACGCGCAGGAAGTCGTCGGTACATGGCTGAGCGGCCACCTGGGCGGCGCGCCGCTGGCGGTGGGGCATCGCGTGGTTCACGGCGGGCCGGATCTGTCCGAGCCGGTGCTGATCGACGACGATATTCTGGCCCGGCTTGAAACGTTCACGCCGCTCGCACCGCTGCACCAACCCAACAACCTGGCGCCGATCCGCGTCATCCGCGAACGACGGCCGTGGATTCCGCAGGTCGCGTGCTTTGACACGGCGTTCCATCGCAGCCATTCCGACGTCGCCGACCGCTATGCGCTGCCCGAGCGCCTGTATCTGGAAGGCGTGCGCCGCTATGGCTTTCATGGGCTGTCCTACGAGTACATCGCACAGCGCCTGAAGCAGACGCTGCCCGACATCGCGATGGGCAAGATCGTCGTCGCCCATCTGGGCTCCGGCGTATCGGCCTGCGTCATGCACCAAGGCAGGAGCGTGGACAGCACCATGGGCTTTACCGCGCTGGAAGGCCTGCCGATGGGTACCCGCCCCGGCCGTCTGGACCCCGGCGTGGTGCTCTGGATGATGGAACAGGGCATGAGCCACGACGAGATCGAGCACATGCTGTATCACGACTGCGGCATGAAAGGCCTGTCGGGCATCAGCAACGACATGCGCGAACTGCTGGCCAGCAATGCGCCGTCGGCCAAGCTGGCGCTGAAATACTTCGCGTGGCGCGTGGCCGAAGGCATGGTCGGCCTGGGCTGCGCGACGAACGGCATCGACGGCATCGTCTTCACGGCGGGCGTCGGCGAGAACTCCGCCGAGATCCGCCAGGCGATCAGCGACCACTGGGGCTGGCTGGGCATCAAACTTGACCCCGAGCGCAACGCCCGCCACGGGCCACGCATCTCGACCGACGACAGCCGCATCGGCGTCTACGTGGTGCGCACGAACGAAGAATTGGTCATTGCTCAGCACACGCTCGCCCTCGTGAGGCAGCGATGAGCGCGCATCTGCCGCTGGCCGGCAAGCGCGGGCTGGTGACCGGCATCGCCAATGCCGACTCCATCGCGTGGGGCTGCGCCAAGGCGTTTCGCGCCATGGGCGCCGAACTGGCGGTCACCTACCTGAACGACAAGGCCCTGCCGCACGTGGCGCCGTTGGCGCAGCAGGTTGAAGCGCCATTGCTGATGCCCATGAACCTGCTGAACGACGGCGAGCTGGAGGCCGTCTTCAGCCGTATCACGGACGAATGGGGCGCGCTGGATTTCGTGCTGCATTCGGTGGCGTTCGCGCCGCGCGACGATCTGCACGGGCGGGTCACGGACTGCTCGCGCGCGGGCTTTCTGCAGGCGATGGACGTGTCGTGCTGGTCCTTCATCCGCATGGCCAAGCTGGCCGAGCCGCTGATGCGCAATGGCGGCGCCCTCTTCTGCATGAGCTACTACGGCTCGCAGATGGTGGTCGAGCACTACAACATGATGGGCCCGGTCAAGGCCGCCCTGGAATCCGCCGCGCGCTATCTGGCGGCCGAGCTGGGTCCGCAGGGCATCCGCGTGCACGCGATTTCGCCGGGACCGCTGAAGACCCGTGCGGCGTCCGGCATCGCGGAATTCGACACGATGCTGGACCGCGCGCAGGCCAAGGCGCCGGCGCGCAGCCTGGTGTCGATTGACGATGTGGGCGAAGCGACTGCGTGGCTGGCCACGGATGCGGCGCGGCTGATGACGGGGCAGACGCTGTACATCGACGGCGGGTATCACATCATTGATTGACGCGGGGTGTCAGACACCCCCGTCATTGGAAGGTCAGGCCAGCGTCGCCGGCCCGCCCTGGCGCCAGCGCTCGATGGCGTCGACCGCCTGTTCCGGGCTGCCGAAGATTCTGTCCGGTCCGATCTTTTTGACCAGGCCCGAACGCTGCAGCGCCTCGCGGAACTTGCCGTGGCCGCCAGCCACCAGCAGCGTGATGCCGCGCTCGTCCAGATTGCGCTTCAGTTCATATAGCGCCTCAACAGCGTCGGCATCGGCCTGCGTCATGGCTTCGGCGTCCAGCAAGAACCAGCGCACGTCGCCCGCCTGCTCGATGATTTCGCGGGCGCGGCGCCGGAACGCGTCCGCGTTGAAGAACCAGACCGAGGATTCGAAGAGCCAGATCACGGCGCCCGGCACCGGCTTGGCTTCGGGATTCAGGTGCAGCTTGCCCAGCACGGTTTCTCCGGGCAGTCTGCCCAGCAGCGCATCGCGGGGATTGCCGGACACGTACATGGCGTAGAGCAGCGTCGCGCCCACCGAGACGGCCACGCCTTGCAACACGCCGAATCCCACCACGCCCACGGCCGCCAGCACGCCGAACGCGAGCTCGATCCGCGAGATGCGCGCCAACCGCTTGAACGCCTGCCAATCGAACAGGCTGGCCGCAGCCAGCAGCAGAATGGCCGACAGCGCAAACTGCGGCAGCCAGTACAGCGGTGCGCTCAACAAGCCCACCACCACGGCCAGCGCGGCGGCCGCGCTGATGCTGACCAGCGGCGACGAGCCTCCTGCCACCAGCCCGACCGCGGTGCGCGAGTCCGCGCCCGTCACGACATAGCCCTGGAACAGCCCGGCCGCCACGTTGGCCGCGCCGAAGCCCACGAGCTCGCGATTCGGATCCACGTGTTCGCCCGTGCGCGCCGCAAAGCTGCGCGCGGTCACGATGCCGCTGGAAAAGCTGACAACCAGGACGCCCGCCGCGCCCAGCAGAATGCCGTCCACGCCTTGCAGGCTGACCGGCAGATTGAACGACGGCAACCCGGCCGGCACGTCGCCCACGACCGCGATGCCCAGCGCCGGGAAATTGAACAGCCACGACAGCAGGCAGGTCGCGACGACCAGCAGGATGGGCCCGGGCCACGACGGCCGCCAGCGCTTGACCGCCACCAGAAAGACGCACGACGCCAGCCCCAGGAACAGCGTCGGCATCCGGATCTCGGACAGGCGATGCGACAGCTCCATGAACGGATGAATGAGGCCGCTGTTGCGCAGCCCCACGCCCGTCAGACCGCTTAACTGCGACATGGCCAGCGTGATCGCCACACCGGCCATGTAGCCGATCAGCACCGGCCGCGACAGCAGATTGGCCAGCACGCCCAGCCGCAAGACACGCGCGATAAGGCAGCCCACACCCACGGTCAGCGCAATGCTGGTGGCGCCGAGCAGGCGCGATTCGGGCGTGGTCAGCGCCATGCCGGTCAGCGTGGCGGCAATGAGGGTGCAGGTGGCGGTGTCGGGACCCACGATGAGGGTGCGCGACGAACCGAAGAACGCATACGCCAGCATGCCGGCAATGGCTGCCCACAGGCCAGCGACGGGCGGCACGCCCATCATCGCGGAATAGGCCAGCCCCACCGGCAGCGCCACGGCGGCAACGCTCAGCCCCGCCATGATGTCGCGCCGCGCCGATTCACGCGTGATGCCCTGGAAGTTGGCCAGGCCTGGAATAAAGCGGAGATTCATGGTGCAGCGAGACGATCACAAGTGAATTCCCGCGAGCGGCGGGATGACCGCCCAAGCCTACACCAACCCCAAGCCAAGCGGCGCGCGACGAATCAAGGCGGCCGATGCGGGTGTCTGGCGTCTGAGCTGTGGCCCGGTGTCAGACACCCGTGCAGCACCCGTTCGATCTGGGCGTCCAGCGCATAAGGGTGTCAGACACCTGGAGCGAAGGTGTCTGACACCCCTGCGCCAGCCCCAGGCATGCCGGCAGCGTGCCGCGGGTGTCTGACACCCGTCCCACCATGACGGAATCTGACGCCCGAAAACGTCAGACGCCCGCCGCACGCCGCCCCTTCGCAGGACGGCGTGTACGGCCGGAATCACCCCGCCGCGCGGGCTTCCAGCACGGCCACGGCGGGCAGGGTCTTGCCTTCCAGGAATTCCAGGAATGCGCCGCCGCCCGTCGAGATGTAGCCGACCTGCTCGCCAATCTTGTACTTGGCGATGGCGGCCAGGGTGTCGCCGCCGCCGGCGATCGAGAAGCCGTCGGAGTCGGCAATCGCGCGCGCCACCACTTCGGTGCCGTTGGCGAACTGATCGAATTCGAACACGCCTACCGGACCGTTCCAGACGATCGTGCCCGCCTGCTTCAGGATGCCAGCCAGTTGTTCGGCGGTCTTGGGGCCAATGTCCAGGATCATGTCGTCGTCGGCCACGTCGGTGGCTGCCTTGACGGTGGCCTCGGCGTCGGCGCCGAACGACTTGGCGCACACCACGTCAACGGGGATCGGCACGGCCGCGCCGCGCTTTTTCATGATGTCGATGACGGCGCGGGCCTGATCGACCTGGTCGGGCTCGGCCAGCGACTTGCCGATGGACAGGCCGGCGGCCAGCATGAACGTGTTGGCGATGCCGCCGCCCACCACCAGCTGGTCGACCTTGTCGGCCAGCGATTGCAGGATGGACAGCTTGGTCGACACCTTCGAGCCGCCCACGATGGCGACCAGCGGGCGCTTGGGTTCGTGCAGGGCACGGCCCAGGGCGTCGAGTTCGGCTTCCAGCAGCGGGCCGGCGCAGGCCACGGTGGCAAAGCGCGCGATGCCGTGGGTGGTGGCTTCGGCGCGGTGCGCCGTGCCGAAGGCGTCGTTGACGTAGACGTCGCACAGCGCGGCCATCTTCTTGGCCAGCGCCTCGTCGTCCTTCTTTTCGCCGACGTTCACGCGGCAGTTTTCCAGCAGCACGACCTGGCCGTGATCGACCTTCACGCCATCGACCCAGTCGCGCACCAGCGGCACGGGCATGCCGAGCAGTTCGGACAGGCGCTGGCCGACCTTGGCAAGCGAATCGGCGTCGGTCAGCACGCCTTCTTTGGGGCGGCCCAGGTGGGACGTGACCATCACGGCGGCGCCGGCGTCCAGCGCCAGGCGAATGCCGGGCACCGAGGCGCGGATGCGGGTGTCTTCGCTGATGCGGCCGGCGTCATCGAACGGAACGTTGAGGTCGGCGCGGATGAACACGCGCTTGCCGGACAGCGCGCCGGCCTTGGCCAGCGCGGACAAAGTTTTGACCTTGGACATATTTGGATTCCTTCGGTAGGCGAACAAAGGGGACGAACCCATTTTCCGCATTGGCGGAAAACAAATCCGTCCCCTTATGAACTGGCGGAGTGCTTACTTGGCCGACATCAGCGCGACGGTGGTGTCGAGCATGCGGTTCGAGAAGCCCCACTCGTTGTCGTACCAGGACGAGACCTTGACCAGGCGGCCCGAGACCTTGGTCAGCGACGCGTCAACGGTGCTGGAGGCCGGGTTGTGGTTGTAGTCGACCGAGACCAGGGGTTCGGTGTTGTAGTCCAGGATGCCCTTGAGCTCGCCTTCCGAGGCGGCCTTCAGGATGCTGTTCACTTCTTCGGCGGTCGTGTCGCGGCTGGCCACGAACGACAGGTCGACCAGCGACACGTTGATGGTCGGAACGCGGATGGCGTAGCCGTCCAGCTTGCCGTTCAGTTCCGGCAGGACCAGGCCCACGGCGGCGGCAGCGCCGGTCTTCGTGGGGATCATGCTCATCGTGGCCGAACGCGCGCGGCGCAGGTCTTCGTGGTAGACGTCGGTCAGGACCTGGTCGTTGGTGTAGGCGTGAACGGTAGTCATCAGGCCGTTTTCCAGACCCAGCTTGTCGTTCAGCGGCTTGACCAGCGGGGCCAGGCAGTTGGTGGTGCACGACGCGTTGGAAATGACGGTGTCCGTCGACTTCAGCACGCCGTGGTTGACGCCGTAGACGATGGTGGCGTCGACATCCTTGCCGCCGGGGGCCGAGATGATGACCTTTTTGGCGCCGCCCTTGATGTGCGCGCCGGCCTTTTCCTTGGTGGTGAAGAAGCCCGTGCATTCCAGCACGACGTCGACCTTCAGGTCGCCCCACGGCAGTTCAGCCGGGTTGCGGTTGGCCAGCACGCGGATCTTGTCGCCGTTGACGACCATGAACTCGCCGTCGACTTCGACGGTGCCCGGGAACTTGCCGTGGGCGGTGTCGTAGCGCGTCAGGTGCGCGTTCGTCTTGGGATCGCCCAGGTCATTGATGGCGACGATTTCGATATCGTGCTTCTTGCCACCTTCGTAGTGGGCACGCAGGATGTTGCGGCCGATGCGACCGTAACCGTTGATGGCGACGCGAATGGTCATGACTAAGCTCCTTTTTTACAAAACTTGCTTGACGGTCTCGGCCACCTTGTCGGCGGTCAGCCCGAAGAACTTGAACAGTGCGCCGGCCGGTGCGGACTCGCCGTAGCGGTCGATGCCGACCACGGCGCCCTCCAGGCCCACGTACTTGTGCCAGAAGGCGGTGACGCCGGCTTCAACAGCCACGCGCGGCAGGCCCTTGGGCAGCACGGATTGCTTCCAGGCGGCGTCCTGCTTGTCGAAGACGTCGGTGCTGGGCATGGATACCACGCGCACGGCGATGCCTTCCTTGGCCAGCTGCGCCTGGGCGTCCAGGGCGATGGCGACTTCGGAGCCGGTGGCGATGATGACAGCGCGGGCACCTTCGGCGTCGCGCAGCACGTAGCCGCCGCGAGCGATGGCGTCGACCGTGGCCGCGTCGCGCGGCACGAACGGCAGGTTCTGGCGGGACAGCAACAGGGCCGTCGGGCCGCCGTCATGCACGTCCATGCCGATGCTGGCCGGACGCGTCACGGCGGCGTTCCAGGCCACGGCGGTCTCGGCCGTATCGCAAGGACGCCACAGCGACAGGTTGGGAATGAGGCGCAGGCTGGCCGCGTGCTCGATCGACTGGTGGGTCGGGCCGTCTTCGCCCAGGCCGATGGAGTCGTGGGTGAACACGTGGACGACGCGCTGCTTCATCAGCGCGGCCATGCGGATGGCGTTGCGCGAGTAGTCGGAGAACGTCAGGAACGTGCCGCCGAACGGCAGGTAGCCGCCGTGCAGCGCGATGCCGTTCATGATGGCGGCCATGCCGAATTCGCGCACGCCGTAGTTGATGTGGCGGCCGAGCTGGATGCCCTTGTCGCCGGCGCGGACGGCGGCAACGCCCTTCCAGTCGGTGAAGTTGGAACCGGTCAGGTCGGCCGAGCCGCCCAGCATTTCCGGCAGCAACGGCGCCATCGCGGCGATCGCGAATTGCGAGGCCTTGCGGGTGGCGACGGTTTCGCCCTTTTCAAGGGTGGCGGAGAGGAAGGCCTTGAACTGATCGGCGTAGCCGGCGGGCATTTCGCCCTTCATGCGGCGCGTGAATTCAGCGGCCTCGGCGGGGAATTCTGCGGCGTAGGCGTCGAAACGCTTTTGCCATTCGGCCTGGGATTCGGCGCCCTGCTTGCGGCCATCCCAGCCGTCGTAGACGTCTTGCGGAATCTGGAAGGGTTCCGACGACCAGCCCAGCGCGGTGCGCGTGGCGGCGATCTCGTCCTTGCCCAGCGGCGCACCGTGCACGTTGTGCGTGCCGGCCATGTTGGGCGAACCCTTGCCGATCACGGTGCGGCACACGATCAGCGTGGGCTTGTCCGACTGCGAACGCGCGGCCTTGATGGCGGCGTCCACGGCGGCGACGTCATGGCCGTCCACGCCGCGGACGACGTTCCAGCCGTAGCCTTCGAAGCGCTTGGCGGTGTCGTCGGCGAACCAGTGTTCCACATGGCCGTCGATGGAGATGCCGTTGTCGTCGTACAGCACGACCAGCTTGCCGAGCTTGAGCGTGCCGGCCAGCGAGCACACTTCATGCGAGATGCCTTCCATCAGGCAGCCGTCGCCGGTGAACGCGTAGGTGTGGTGATCGACGAGCGTGTGGCCCGGCTTGTTGAATTCGGCGGCGAGCAGCGCTTCGGCCAGCGCCATGCCCACGGCATTGCCCAGACCCTGGCCCAGCGGGCCGGTGGTCGTTTCCACGCCGGGGGTGATGCCCACTTCGGGGTGGCCCGGCGTCTTGGAATGCAGCTGGCGGAAATTCTTGATTTCCTCGATCGGCAGGTCGTAGCCCGTCAGGTGCAGCAGGGCGTAGATCAGCATCGAACCGTGGCCGTTGGACAGCACGAAGCGGTCGCGGTTGGCCCAGGCGGGATCTTTGGGATTGTGGCGCAGGTTGCCGGCCCACAAGGCTTGGGCGATTTCCGCCATGCCCATGGGAGCACCCGGATGCCCGGAGTTCGCTTGTTGCACGGCATCCATCGCGAGGGCGCGGATGGCATCCGCCAAGGCAAGTTTAGGGGCGGTCGGATTGCTCATTCGGAAGGCTCTTTGAAACCGGCGCGCCTACAGAGGAAATAGGGCCGGTTGAGTAGGTTGCGAAGCAGGTGATTTTAGCATCAGGGGATTTCCCGGAGGCCATCGGCCGGATGCCCTATGTAATCGCGGGTTTCCAGAGGAATCGGCAGGGAGTGGTAGGCTACGCGAACTCGTCAGTCCCCACCCATTTCGAAGCCCGATTACCATGCCCGCCCCCCGTTTCCATTGCGACGTCCCGCTGGCCGCCGGCGCCCGCATCGCCCTGCCCGACGCCCTTGCCCATCACGCCCTGCGCGTGCTGCGCCTGCGGGCCGGCGAGGCCATCACCCTGTTCAATGGCCAGGGCGGCGAGTACCCGGCCGTGCTGGACGTCGAGGGCAAGGCGGGCTTTGCCCAGCTTGGCGACTTCAATCCCCGCGAGGCCGAACTCGGCGGGCGCATCATCCTGGCCCAGGGACTGCCGTCGGGCGACAAGATGGATTGGGTGGTGGAAAAGGCCGTGGAACTGGGCGCGGCCCGGGTCAGCCCGATCGCCGCGCAGCGCAGCGTGCTCCAGTTGTCGGGCCCGCGCCTGGAAAAGCGCGTCGCGCACTGGCAGCGCATTGCGCAATCGGCAGCCGAACAATGCGGCCGCAACCGGCTGATGACCGTGGACGCGCCGCTGACGCTGGAAGCCTGGCTGGCGCAACCCGCCGAGGGGCTGCGCGTGCTGTGCCATCCCGAGGCCGATCAAGACCTGGCCGCCACCCTGCAAGGCGCGCCGGATCAGGCGGCCATCACCCTGCTGGTCGGCCCGGAAGGCGGCTGGTCGGACAAGGAATTGGAAGCGGCCCGCAAGGCGGGTGTGCAGGCCGTGCGCTTTGGCCCCCGGGTGCTGCGCACCGAGACGGCCGGTCTGGCGCTGTTATCGGCGATCAGCGCGCTGCGCGGGTGGTAGGTCAGTCGTTTTCGCCGTAGGGCGCGGCAGCCACGCCGGGCTCGGGTTCAGGGTGCGCGCCAGCGTGCTCGATGACATACGCGAACACGCGGCCATTTTCGTGCGCGAAATCCGCCGCGTCGGAGCACACGGTTTCGATGCGGCCGGCGTCTTCTTCAAGCGCCGGATCGCCGGAGTGCAGGCGGTACAGCCACAGCACCACACCGGATTTGTGATCCAGCACCGTGTCGCACAGGCAGTCGTAGAGGGCGTCAAGGTTGCCGCCGAAGTATTCGGGAAAATCCACCGCCTTGACGATGGCACGCAAGACCGCCGAGCGGCTGCGGCACGGGTCGCAATTGGCAACAAACAAGGACAGGCCAAGTTCGTGCGCGGCGTCCACCACGGCTTTCTTGTCGAGCCCGTCGTGAGCCAGCGCTCCGCCGCGCATCAGCTGCCGCTGCAAAGTAGATTGGCCATTGCGCGTCATGCCTGTGCCTCCCTGAAAAAGGCGATCACTTCGTCGTTACGTCGCATCGTATCGGCATAACCCAGTTCGATCAATCGCTTGGTGTAGCCGGCTTCGAACAGGAGGTAGGACATCAGCGCCCCGCCCCCCGGACGGTTTGGATCGGACGATACACCGAGTACGCGGAAAAGCGCACGCGCCTGTGCGGGCATATCGTGCAAATGTTCGAGCGCCATCAAATCCAGCGACTGGCTGGGCGTGATCGTCAACACCTCGATACGCCGCACGGTGGGCGGCCCGCCGTTCGGGTCCGCGTGGTCCATCAGGTAGTTGATGCGCTCCAGGCGCTCGACATCCGCCGACAAACCATCCAGGAAGATGCTCGACAGCGCATGCCCACCCACCTGCGCCAGCGACGGATACGGCGGCGAGGCTTCTCGGTTTTCGGGATGGGTGTCATCGCGGTAGCCCGTGCCGATCACCATGACGCGGTGCGCGCCCAGGTGGATCGCCGGACTGATGGGCGCGAGCTGGCGCATCGAGCCGTCGCCGCACCATTCGCCCTTGCCATGCACCTGCACCTGGCGCGCCGGAAACACGAAGGGAATGGCCGACGACGCCATCAGGTGTTCGATGCCGATGGGCGTGGGGATCGCCAGCCGCAGATAGCGGTGCCAGGGTTCGATCGGCGTATTCGCCTGGTAAAACGTCAAGTGCTCGCCGCTGGTGTAGCCCGACGCAGTGATGGCCAGCGCGGACAGCGAACCGCTCTCCAGGTTGGCGCGCAGATTGCTGAAGTCCAGCACGCGCTCCAGCAGCCCCTGCATCGGAGTGTTGTCGAGCAGCGAATGCGGGCGCTTGCGCGTCAAGCCGGAATACATCCAGCCCAGCGACAAGAGGCCCAGCCACCGCACGCCGGTGCGGATCAGGCCGGGCGCGTCGGCCCGGTAGATCATGTCGGTGTTCAGCGACGACCAGAGGCGGCGGATGCGCCGCACGCCCAGATGGGGCCGGTCGGCGCGGCAGGCCAGCGCGGCGGCGTTGATGGCGCCGGCGGACGTGCCGCAGATGATGTCGAAGGGGTTCTGGAACCGGGAATGCCAGTCCGGGTCCAGCAGCTCCATGATGGCGCTGAGCACCCCGACCTGATAGGCGGCACGCGCGCCGCCGCCCGTCAGGACCAGGCCGGTGGGCGTGCGTGGGCACGCCCTGCCGGCCGGCTTGACTTCAACGTGGCGTATTGACATCGACCACCGTCATCGCGGTCATGTTGACGATGCGGCGCACGGTGGAGCTGGAGGTCAGGATGTGCACGGGGGCATTGGCGCCCAGCAGGAACGGACCCACCGCGACGTTGCCGCCCGCCGCTGTCTTGAGCAGGTTGTAGGCGATGTTGCCCGAGTCGACGTTCGGGCACACCAGCAGGTTGGCTTCGCCCTTGAGCGTGGACGACGGCAGGATGCGCATGCGCAGCGCCTCGTCCAAGGCGCAGTCGCCGTGCATCTCGCCGTCGATCTCCAGCTCGGGATCCATCTGGCGTACCAGTTCCAGCGCGCGGCGCATCTTGGCGCCCGACGCCGAGCTGCCCGAGCCGAAATTGCTGCGCGACAGCAACGCGGCCTTGGGCGCCAGGTACATCCGGCGCATCTCGCGCGCGGCGGCCACGGTAAATTCCGCGATCTGTTCAGCGGTGGGCTCATCGTTCACATGCGTGTCCACCAGCACCACCGTGCGCTCGTTGAGCAGCAGGATGTTCATGGCGGCATACACGTTGTGGCCCGGGCGGCGGCCGATCACCTCGTCCACGAAACGCAGGTGGTCGTGGTAGGCGCCAACAGAGCCGCAGACCATGCCGTCGGCATCGCCCAGGTGCACCATCATCGCGCCGATCAGCGTCATGCGGCGGCGCATTTCCACGCGCGCCATTTCCTTGGTGATGCCGCGGCGGCACATGCGTTCCCAGTAGGTCGTCCAATACTGATGGAAGCGCTCGTCGTATTCGGGGTTGGTGACTTCGACGTCCTCGCCCAGGCGCAGGCGCAGGCCGAGCTTTTCGATGCGGGTCAGCAGCACCGACGGACGGCCCACCAGGATCGGGCGAGCCAGGCCTTCGTCCACCACCACCTGCACCGCGCGCAGCACGCGTTCGTCCTCGCCTTCCGCGAACACGATGCGCGCCGGACCGCCTTCGCGCACGATGCGCTTGGCCGCCGAGAACAGCGGCTTCATGAACGCGCCCGAGTGGTACACGAACTGCTGCAGTTGCTCTTCGTACGCTTCCAGGTCCGCCAGCGGACGCGTGGCGACGCCACCTTCCATTGCAGCCTTGGCCACGGCCGGCGCGATGCGCACGATGAGGCGCGGATCGAACGGCTTGGGGATCAGGTATTCGGGACCAAACGAAATATCGAACGTGCCATAGGCGGCCGCCACGACTTCGTTCTGTTCTTCCTCGGCCAGTTCGGCAATGGCGTACACCGCCGCCTTTTCCATTTCGCGCGTGATGGTCGTGGCGCCCACGTCCAGCGCACCGCGGAAGATGTACGGGAAGCACAGCACGTTGTTGACCTGGTTCGGATAGTCCGAACGGCCCGTGGCCATCACCACATCGTCGCGCACGCCGTGCGCCACTTCCGGCAGGATTTCCGGCGTGGGGTTGGCCAGCGCCAGGATCAGCGGACGCGAGCCCATGGCGGCGACCATTTCCGGCTTGAGCACGCCGCCGGCCGACAGGCCCAGGAACACGTCGGCGCCGGGAATCACCTCGGCCAGCTTGCGGGCGTCGGTCTTTTGCGCAAAGCGCGCCTTGTCCGGGTCCATCAGCGTGGTGCGGCCTTCGTAGACCACGCCTTCAATGTCGGTCACCCAGATGTTTTCCAGCGGCAGGCCCAGATCGACCATCAGGTCCAGGCAAGCCAGCGCCGCAGCGCCCGCGCCGGACGTGACGACCTTGACCTGTTTGATGTCCTTGCCCACGACCTTCAGGCCGTTGATGAAGGCCGCCGACACACAGATCGCCGTGCCGTGCTGGTCGTCGTGAAAGACCGGGATCTTCATGCGTTCGCGCAGCTTGCGCTCGACGGTGAAGCATTCCGGGGCCTTGATGTCTTCAAGATTGATGCCGCCGAAGGTGGCTTCCAGGCCGGCGATGATCTCGACCAGTTTGTCCGGGTCGGTCTCGTTGATTTCGATGTCAAAGACGTCCAGCCCGGCGAACTTCTTGAACAGCACCGCCTTGCCTTCCATGACCGGCTTGGAGGCCAGCGCGCCGATGTTGCCCAGGCCCAGCACCGCGGTGCCGTTGGTGATGACGCCCACCAGATTGCCGCGGGCCGTGTAACGGAACACGTTGGCGGGATCCGCCACGATTTCCTCACAGGCCGCCGCCACCCCGGGCGAGTACGCCAGCGCCAGGTCGCGCTGGTTCGTCAGTTGCTTGGTCGGCGTGACCGAGATTTTGCCGGGGCGCCCGTGCTCGTGATATTCAAGGGCGGCTTTGCGAAGGTTGGCATCCATAGGTCGGCTACTGGCTAGAGTGTGTGACACGAAAGAGGGAGGAATTCTATTCCCATGACAGGCCGCGCGATACGCGGACCTGCGTCTTTCTTGAGGTCGAGCGCCGGAATCTTACAGCACGCTGAACGATTGTCAGACTTCGGGCCACCGGATTTCGGGGAAGCAGCCGTCGGGGTCGAACTGGGTTTTGACACGTCCGTCCAGACGCACAGTCGCCAATCCCGGGGCGGCCAGGGTGGGCCCGGCCCCGCCTTCGGCCTGGCGGTCGTCGCCGGGCGGCACGTCAATCAGCACCGCGCCCTGCAGCCAGGCCAGCGTGCCGCCATGGCCCAGCAGCAATTGCGCGAGGTTGACGGTGCCCGGCGCCACGGGCTTGAGCGCGTCCAGCCGGTAGCGGCCCAGCCAGTGATAGCCGTCGTTGGTGGCGAACGCATCGCCGCCGGACGCCAGCTGGAACAGCGCGGGCACAAGGCGCTGCACGGTGGCTGATCGCAGCGGCTGCACGTCGGTTTCGCCGAACGCGCCCAGCGTCTCCTCAACGCCATCGGCCAGCAGCACGTCCGCCGCCATGAGGCCCGAGGCCGCGCAATGGCCCGCCGGCCAGGGCGCCGGGGCCGCCACCCATTGGGCCAGCGTCATGTCGCCCGGCAGCCCGGCGAACTGCCGCAACCCCGCGCGGGCCAGCTCGGCCAGCGTCACGCCCGGCTGCGCGCGCCACTGCGCCACGTCGCCGTCCAGGCGCGTCAATTCGGTCAACAACACGGGATCCACCCGCAGGCGCGGTCGGGCGGAGGGCGAAAAGGGCCCCTCCGCCCCTTCCAGTTCCAGCGTCACGCGGTATTCCGCGCACAGCTTGCGCGCCTGGACGACGTCCGCCTCGGACGCGGGCGTGAGAATGGCGCACGTGCCGTCCGCCCCGCCCTCGCCCAGGTCGCGGACCTTGCCGTGGCATACCAGCGCCAGGCGTTGCACGAAGGCTGCCCACGGCGTCTGGACGGGCCGCCGGCCCATGAGAAAGGCGCGCCGGGATGGCTGCATGACTACAATTCCTTTTTTGCTAGATGACGCTTTCGAGATTCCGATGCCCCGCCTCGCTACCCGCACTCACGATTTCCTGACGTTCCAGGTGATGGAACTGTTCAAGCAGGCGCAGGCGCTGCAGGCGGCCGGACGAGACATTATCAGCCTGGGCATCGGCGAACCGGACTTTACCGCGCCCCCTCAGGTGGTGGAAGCGCTGGACCGCGCCGCGCGCGCCGGCCTCAGCGGCTATAGCCCGGGCGCGGGCATCGCCCCGCTGCGCGAAGCCATCGCGCAGTTCTACCGTGACCAGTTCGGCGCCGCCATCGACCCGCGCCGCGTCATTGTGACCGCAGGCGCCTCGGGCGCCCTGACGCTGGCCTGCGCGGCGCTGGTGAACACCGGCGGCGAAGTGCTGATGCCCGATCCGTCCTATCCCGCCAACAGCAATTTCGTGCTGGCCGCCGGCGGCGTGCCGCGCCTGATTCCCAGCGCGGCGGCAAAGCGCTTCCAGTTGTCCGCCGACGACGTCGCGCGGCACTGGACGCCCGCCACGCAGGGCGTGATGGTGGCTTCGCCCAGCAATCCCACCGGCACGTCCATCGCCCACGGCGAGCTGACCGAGCTGCTGGCGCAGGTCCGTGCACGCGAAGGCTTTGCCATCGTCGACGAAATCTACCTGGGGCTGTCCTATGACGGCCAGCCGCGCTCGGCACTGACGTTGGACGACGATGTCATCGTCATCAACAGCTTTTCCAAGTACTTCCACATGACGGGCTGGCGCCTGGGCTGGATGATCGTGCCCGACGACATGGTCGCGCCGGTGGAAAAGATCGCCTCCAGCCTGGCGATCTGCGCGCCCACGCTGGCCCAGCACGCCGCGCTGGCCTGCTTCACGCCCGCCGCGCTGAAGATCTTCGAACACCGCCGCGAGGCCTTCAAGCAGCGCCGCGACTACCTGCTGCCGGAATTCGAGCGCCTGGGCATCGACGTGCCGGTCAAGCCGGACGGCGCCTTCTATATCTATGCCGATATCAGCAACCTGGGCATGGACAGCGCCGCGTTCTCGCAGCGCCTGTTGCTGGAAGCCGGCGTGGCCGCCGTGCCGGGCCTGGACTTCGGACCCGCGCATGCGGCGCACACGATGCGGTTTTCGTATGCCACGGGCCTGGATCGCCTGGAAGAGGCGGTGGCCCGGATGGGCGTGCTGCTGCAACGCTGACCCAATGAAAAGGCGCGCCCTTGCGGAGCGCGCCTGTTGGCAAAGGGGGACCGGGATCAATCGCGCGCCAGCGCGATGCCCGATGCCAGCGCCAGGCGCCGGCGTTCCGCCTGCACCTTCGCGCCGTAGCCGTTGTCGTCCGGCCCGGTGGACCCGACGTAACACGCCAGGCCGCCGTCCACGGAACCGCGGCGGTTGATGCAGTCGCGCAGGATCGTGGCGCCCACGCCGATGTTGGCGGCGGGGTCCAGCGGGTTCTTGCCAACCGCATCAAACTTGTCCTGATGCACGCTGGTCATGACCTGCATCAGGCCCTGCGCGCCCACATGGCTTTCGGCCAGCGGGTTGTAGCGCGATTCGATGGCGATCACGGCCAGGACCAGCAAGGGATCAAGCTGCTTTTCGCGGCTGACCTTGTACACGGTGTTCAGCAGCGGACCGGTCGCGTCATAGGCAACCTTGTACTTGCGCGAGATATAGTTGCGCAGTGCTTCGGCCTGCGGTCCGGTGGCCGCCGAAGCGGTCTTCTTAGGCGCGGGCGGCGCAACACGGGCCGGACCCAGCATGCCGGTGGCGTTGCTGGCGGGTGTAGTGGGTACGGCCATGGCAATTGCCGACGACGTGTCGGCACCCAGTTCGGAGCCGGCTTCGGATTCGGAGCTGGCCTGCATGGATGAAGGCGCAAGGGCGGTCAACAAGGCTTTGTGCACTTGCAATGCCTGGTCGCGCAAACCAGGCAGGGCGAATCCCATGCTTACCGTCACAATGACCGCGATGCCCAGATAGACAGAGCAAATGCGCAGGGATTCGGCAAGATATTGGTGCACTCCTTGGGCCATGTTCCTGAACAGGCTGGCCACTGACGCATCGGGCATAAAACCTCCTGCGTGAAAAAGAGGGAGTCAATGTTAACCTCTCTTTGAACCTGAAATGTAACCAAATCGCTGGGATCTGTAGTGAAATACCGCGACCTTAGAGACTTCATCGCCCAACTTGAACGCATGGGCGAGCTCAAACGCATTGCCGCGCCGGTGTCGACGCAGCTTGAAATGACGGAGATTTCCGACCGCGTGCTGCGGGCCGAAGGCCCCGCCCTGCTGTTCGAAAACGCCCGCCACAATGGCCAGCCCGCGCAGATGCCGGTGCTGGCCAATCTGTTCGGCACGCCTGCCCGCGTGGCGCGCGGCATGGGCGCCGACAACGTCAGCGCGCTGCGCGACATCGGCGAACTGCTGGCCTCGCTGCGCGAGCCCGAAGCGCCCAAGGGCCTGCGCGACGCGCTGGCCAAGGTGTCGATGCTGAAGTCGGCGCTGTGGGACATGAGCCCCAAGAACGTCAAAAGCCCCGCCTGCCAGGAAATCGTCTGGGAAGGCAACGACGTAGACCTGAACCGGCTGCCCATCCAGACCTGCTGGCCGGGCGACGTGGCGCCGCTTTTGACCTGGGGCCTGGTCATCACGCGCGGGCCCAACGCCAAGCGCCAGAACCTGGGCATCTACCGCCAGCAATTGCTGGGACCGAACAAGCTCATCATGCGGTGGCTGTCGCACCGCGGCGGCGCACTCGATTTCCGCGACCACGCGATCGCCAACCCGGGCACGCCCTTCCCCATCGCCGTGGCGTTGGGCGCCGATCCGGCCACCACGCTGGGCGCCGTCACACCGGTGCCGGACAGCCTGTCCGAATACCAGTTTGCGGGTCTGCTGCGCGGCTCGCGCACCGAGGTCGCGCAGGCGCTGGGCAGCAACCTGTCCGTGCCGGCCTGGGCCGAGATCGTGCTGGAAGGCCATCTGCTGCCGTCGTCAGACCCGCGCGCCATCAAGCCCGTGGTGCCCGAAGGCGTCAATCCGCCGCCCGACACCGGCTACGAAATGGCGCTGGAAGGCCCGTACGGCGACCACACCGGTTACTACAACGAGAAGGACTGGTTCCCGGTCTTCACGGTCGAGCGCATCACGATGCGCCGCAACCCCATCTATCACTCCACTTACACCGGCAAGCCGCCCGACGAGCCCGCCGTGCTGGGCGTGGCGCTAAACGAGGTCTTCGTGCCGCTGCTGCGCCGCCAGTTGCCGGAGATCGTGGATTTCTACCTGCCGCCCGAAGGCTGCAGCTACCGCCTGGCTGTGGTGTCGATCCGCAAGCAGTACGCGGGCCACGCCAAGCGTGTCATGTTCGGCCTGTGGAGCATTCTGCGCCAGTTCATGTACACCAAGTTCATCGTGGTCGTGGACGAGGACATCAATCCGCGCGACTGGAAGGAAGTGGTCTGGGCGATGACCACCCGCATGGACCCGGTGCGCGACACGCTGCTGGTCGAAAACACCCCGATCGACTACCTGGATTTCGCCTCGCCGGTGTCCGGCCTGGGCGGCAAGATGGGACTGGACGCCACCAACAAGTGGCCGGGCGAAACGAATCGTGAATGGGGTACGCCCATCACGATGGACGCCGACGTGAAGAAACGCGTGGACGATATGTGGGGGCAGTTGGGCCTGTAGCCATTGGCCTCTTTGCCCAAATAACAAAGCCCCGGAAACGGGGCTTTGTTAATACGGTTGGCGTCAGTCGCGTTCCCGGTCGTCGTCCTGGCGCATGCCGCGCCAGACCTTCAGGAGCTGCCAGCCCACGAAGGCGCCGCCGGCGAGCTTCAGAAGCTTGCCGCGCTTGCCGCCGCGCATGAACATGGCGGACAGCGACGAACTGATGATGGGATAGCGCCGCGCCAGCGTGATGGCCTGCAAGGCCCAGCGGGACGCGCCGCCCGACGCAAGACCCGGCAGCATGCCGCGGATGAGCGCGCTGGGTTCAAGCCTGCGCCCGGCCGACACGATGTTCTGCGCCAGCGATTCGCGCTCGATCGCGGCGCGGGCGCGCAGCAGTTCGATGCGCACGGCGCGGTCGACGGTGGGAGATCGTTTGTGCATGGCTCAGAACCCCTCGCGTCGGCGGACCGCGGTGTCGTCATCGGCTTGCGCATCGCGCACGCGATCCAGCAATTCCGCATCGCGGCCCAGCTCTTCGAGCGTGGCCGAGAACGGCGCCGGTCCGTACACCAGCCCATGGCGCACCACGAGCAGCAGCACCACGCCGGCAACACCATAGAAAGCCGCCAGCAGCCCGAGGGCCAGGTAGCGGTCTTCCGTGGGCCAGAACGCCACGGCGATGGTGATGGTGGCCACCAGCACCGCCAGCGTCAAAAATAGCAGGGCCGCAAATGCCAGACCCAGCAGCTTGAGCAGGCGCGCCTTTTCGTCCGCGGCTTCCAGAGCCAGCAGCTCCAACCGCGTGCGCATCAGCCCGACCAGGCTGGAGGCAACACCGAAAACAGTTTTTCGTAGACCCATGGCTGAAAGAACGCCGGGCGGCAGGCAGCGGCATCAAGCCGCGCCTGCCGCCCGGACGCCCTGCCCTGTCAGCGGCGGCTGATCAGCAAGCCGAGCAGCAGGCCGGTCACGCCTGCCACCCCGATGGCTTGCCAGGGATTGTCGTGCACATAGTCATCCGTCGCACGGGCGGCCTTGCGGCCACGTTCGAGGACGGCGTCCTGCGCTTCGTACAGGGCCTCGCGCGTGCGCCGCAGCGACGTCAGGGCGCGGTCGCGCAGTTCGTTGGCCTTGTCGCCGGTGCTGCTGGCGGCTTCGCGCAGCAGGCTTTCGGCGTCGTTCAGGCTGGTCTTGACACTGTCGATGAGTTTTTCTTTTGCGACGTCTTCGGATTTTCTCGTTGCCATTTTTTGAGCTCCTGTTGTGTGTCCATGACGAAAACGATGATACCAGCCGCCATGCGGGCGCAATCGCCCGCTTGCTACCGGGTGCTACTTGATCTGCGTAATCTCAACGGCGGATTTCACGCCGCCTTGGTCGATGTCCTGCTTCATCACCAGATTCACGGCGGGGCAATACCAATCGGTAACCGTCGTGTTCATGCCGGGGATGGGAATGGTCAGGCCCTGGAACGTGGCCATCGTGGGGTCTGAATTGCGCGTGTAGGTGATCGGGTGGCAGGACTGCTTGCCCAGCGCGGTATCCAGCGCGGTTTTCTGGCCGACCGTCTTCTCGCCGATGCGTACTGTAGTGCTGGGCTGGCCGCCCACTGGCGCTTCCTTGCCGATCTTCAGGCGGAACGACGAGCCGGGCAGTTTCTGGCCCGTAGCCAGCTTGCCGTCGTAGGCAAAGAGGCCCAGCATGCGCAGGTCGAACTGGCCCTCGGAAGGCTTGGGCGCTTCGCCGGCGCTGGCGTAACGCAGGAACGTGGCTTGGCCGCCTTTGACGGTCATCAGGTAATCGAGCTTGGACTTGCCGGGCGGCAGACCCGCATAGCTGAATCGGGCAACGCCCTGCACGCGCGCGCGGCAGTTGTCGCCATTGCTTTTTGTAACTTCGGCGAAGGTCAGATCCGCGCCCAGCGCCAGATTGCCCGTGCCGGTCAGCTGGACGGCGCCGCCGTCGTGCATGAACTGCGCATCGCACACGCCGGCCTGCGCCGAGGCGGCCACGCCCAACGCGCCGGCCGCAAAAACCAGGGATGCCATTTTTCGCATCGTCGTCACAAGCCACTCCAGAAATCCGAAAGCGCCGTCCCGCCTCGGGGACAGCTGGCTTGATACTACACCGGTTGCCGTGCCCGGCGTATGTCCGAACGTGTCGTCACGCCAGCGCCGGCGCCGCTGGGGCGCGCGCCATCAGCGCCTGGATCTCCGGCACACATGAGCCGCAACCGGTGCCGCAGCCCAGCGTGTCCTTCAGCGCCGCCAGATCGCAACCGCCTTCGACGCCCTTCAGGATGGCCGCTTCGCTGACGCCATTGCAGACGCACACCGTACGCGAACGCACCGCGCCCGCGACGCGTCCCATCAGCAGCGCCGCGATGCTGGCGGGCGCCTCGCCCCCCGCGGCCCACGCAAGCAGCGGCTCCTGCGCGCGTAGATCGCCCGTCAGCAAAAAGGCGCGCAGCTCGCCTTGCCCGGGGCTGACCCGGCGCAAATGCCCGCGCGCCGGATCGTCGTACGCCACGTCGGGACGCCGCAGGTCCAGGGCGTCGGCCAATTCGTGCAGCACGGCGGCCTGCGGCGCGTCGCGGCTGGCAAGCCGCAACCGGACGCCGCCCGCACCAACCGGCAGCACGACGGCATAGTCGAAACGGCGCAGCCATGGCGCCAGCCGGTTCCGCAGCGCAGCGGCATCGCCCCGCCGCCATGCCGCTGCCTGCCATGCCAGGCCCGCCGGCTCGGCGCGCACGGCGCTGAACTTGAGCTCGGGCTGGCGCGATATCGGATCGGCGGCCGGATTGGTCAGCGCGTTCACGCCCAACCCGGCCATGAAGGCGCTGCCCCAGTGCATCGGCACGAAGGCCTGGCCGGGACGCAGCGACTCGTCGGCCTGCGCCGGCAGCACCAGCGCGCCGCGCCGCGACTGCAGCCTCGCCAGCGCGCCGGGCACCAGGTCCAGGCGGCGCATGTCGTCCGGATGCAGCGACACCCACGGCTCCTCGACATGCTGCGTCAACGCCCGAGCCAGCGAAGTGCGCGCCATCGTGTGCCAGTGATCGCGCAACCGGCCAGTCGTGAGTTGCAGCGGAAAGTCGTCGGAGACGGTTTCGGCGGTCGGCCGCCATGCGACGTCGCAGAAGCGGGCGCGGCCGCTGGCGGTGGGAAACACGCCGTCGGCATATAGGCGCGCGATGCCCTGCCCCGCCCGATACGGCCACTGCTGCGGTCCGTGCTGCGCCAGCACGGCGTAATCCAGCGCGCTGTAGTCCAGGTCGCGGCCGGCGGTCATGCGGGCGTGCTCGGCAAAAACCTCGCTTTCGTCGCCATAGGCAAACAGCGCCGCCTTGGCCGGTGCGATACGCGCCGCCAGCCGCTGGGCGACCGCCTGCGCCAGCCGCCAGTCGGGCTGCGCATCACCGGGCGGCGCGATGGCGGCGTGGACCCGGCTGATGCGCCGCTCCGAATTGGTCACTGTGCCGGACTTCTCGGGCCAGGTCGCCGCCGGCAGCACCAGGTCGGCATGGGCCAGCGTCTCGGTGCCGGCAAAGGCTTCCTGCACGATGACGAACTCGGCGCGGGCCAGCGCGGCCCGCACGCGCGCCTGATCCGGCAGCGACTGCGCCGGATTGGTCGCCGCGATCCACAGCACCTTGATGCGCCCGTCGAGCACCGCGTCGAACATGTCGAGCGCCGGCGCGCCCGGCGCGTCGGGCAGGCTCTCCACCCCCCACAGCCGCGCGACCTCGGCGCGGTCCGTGGCTGACGCGGGATCGCGATGGCCCGGCAGCAGGGTCGCCATGCCACCCGCTTCGCGCCCGCCCATGGCATTGGGCTGGCCGGTCAGCGAAAACGGCCCGGCGCCGGGGCGCCCGATCTGGCCGGTGGCCAGATGCAGGTGAATCAGCGCCGCATTCTTGTCGGTGCCCGCCACCGACTGGTTCAAGCCCATCGTGTACAGCGACAGCGCCGCCTGCGCCTGGCCGAACCAGCGCGCCGCCTGAACGATGTCCCGAGCGGGCACGCCGCAGAGGCGCTGCGCCGCCTCGGGCGTACACGTCTGCACGCGCGCGCGCAGCGTCTCGAAGCCCTCGGTATGGCGCGCGATGTAGGCCTCGTCGACCAAGCCATCGCGCAGCATCACATGCAGCATGGCGTTGAACAGCGCCACGTCCGACCCCGGCGTGATCGGCAGGTGCAAGTCGGCAAACGCGGCAGTGTCGGTGCGCCGCGGATCGGCCACGATCACCTTCATGTGCGGCCGGCTGGCCCGCGCAGCTTCCAGCCGGCGAAACAGCACGGGGTGCGCATAGGCCATGTTGGAGCCGGCAATCAGCACGGTGTCGGCCAATTCCAGGTCGTCGTAGCAGGCGGGCGGCGCATCCGCGCCCAGCGTGCGCTTGTAGCCCGAGACGGCGCTCGACATGCACAGGCGGGAATTGGTGTCGATGTTGTTGGTGCCCGCCAGCGCACGCGCCAGCTTGTTGAAGACGGCGTAGTCTTCGGTCAGCAACTGGCCCGACAGATAGAAGCCCACTGTATCCGGGCCGTGCCGCGTGATCGCGTCGGCCAGCCGCTCCGCGGCGATATCCAGCGCGTGCGGCAGCGCGATATCCCGCAAAGGTTGCCCGCGCGTTTCGCGCCATTGCGCCGACAGCACGCGCGCGCCGTCGCGCCGCACCGTGTCGGCAAGCGCCAGCCCCTTGCTGCACAGGCGCCCTTGATTGGCTGGATGCGCGTCGTCGCCGCGCACGCCGGCAACCGCGCCGCCGCGCACCTGCACGCGCACGCCGCAGCCCGTGCCGCAATAACAGCAGACCGACGCGACCTCCCGCGCCACGTCGGTAATGATTTCAATCCGGCGCGCCATCGGCATGTCCATTTCCTACTCCCCCGCCGCTTCGCCCAGCATGAGCCGATCGCGCAGCGCGCCGATGCCCGCGCCTTCGCGGATCAGCCGCATGTACCACGCGCTATCTGCCGTGTCGCCGTACAGGCACGCGCCCACCAGGCGGTCGCCCTGGATCACCAATTTTTTGTAGATGCCGCCCGGCATGTCGGCCAACGTGATGGTTTCGGTCTGCGCGCTGCCCGCGAAGTCGCCCGCGGAGAAGAGGTCGATGCCTGTCACCTTGAGCTTGGTCGACGTGACGCTGCCCTCGTAGCGGCCGATCCCATGCAGGGCAAGATGGTTGGCTGCAACCTTGGCCTGCTCGAACAGCGGCGCGACCAGGCCATAGGCCGTGCCGCGGTGGCTGACGCATTCCCCCACCGCATAGATGCGCGGGTCGAACGTCTGCAACGTGTCGCTCACCACCACACCTCGGTCCACGTGCAATCCGCAGCGTTGCGCCAGCTCGGTGTTCGGCCGCACGCCGGCTGCCATCACAACGAGGTCCGCGGGGATTTCCGTCCCGTCCGCAAAGCGCACCGCGCGCACACGCCCGTCCGCGCCCCCCAGGATCGACTCGGTCTGACGCTGGAGCAAGAACGTCAATCCCCGTGCTTCCAGACTTTCGCGCAGCAGTGCGGCGGCCTCGCCGTCCAGTTGGCGGTCCAGCAGCGCCGCGCCCAGGTGCACCACCGACACGGTCATGCCGCGCGCCGCCAGGCCGTTGGCGGCCTCCAGGCCCAGCAATCCGCCGCCGATCACCACCGCGTGCCGGTAGCGCGAGGCGGCATCGATCATCCGGTTGACGTCGCCGATGTCGCGAAACGCCACCACGCCTTCCAGGTCGTGGCCCGGCACCGGCAGGATGAACGGGTTTGACCCGGTTGCAAGCAGCAGCCTGTCGTACGGCGTGCGCGTGCCGTCGGCGGCCACCACCATGCGCCGCGCGCGGTCGATGTCCGTCACCTTGCGGCCGCGCAGCAGCCGGATGCCATGGCGCGCATACCAGTCCTCGTCGTTCAGCACGATGTCCTGCAGCGTGCGCTCGCCGGTCAGCACCGGCGACAGGAGGATGCGGTTGTAGTTGGTGTGTGGCTCGGCCCCGAACACCGTGATGTCGTAGAGATCCGGCGCGAGCTTGAGCAGCTCTTCCACGGTGCGAATGCCGGCCATCCCGTTGCCGACCACGACGAGCTTCTGCCTGGCTTGCATGACGACACTCCTACGCGGCGGCACGTGCCGTCGTCGCTGCCTGCTCCAGCGGCGCAGGCACGACCGACAGCGCCGCATTTGCCTGCGCCGCGGCCTGCGAGCGCTCGGGATTGCCGTGGCGGCGATGCAGAAAGTCCACCACGCCCGCGCGGCACGCCAGATACGTCGGATCATTGGCCAGCCGCACGCGGTCGCGCGGACGCGGCAGCGGCACGGGCAGGATCTCTCCGATGGTCGCGGCCGGTCCGTTGGTCAGCATCACGATGCGGTCCGACAGCAATACGGCTTCGTCCACATCGTGGGTGACCATGATGGTGGTCGTGCGCGTCTTGGCCACGATCTTGAGCAGCTCGTCCTGCAGGTGCGCGCGGGTCAGCGCATCCAGCGCGCCGAACGGCTCGTCCATCAGCAGTACGCCCGGCTCGATCGCCAGCGCGCGCGCGATGCCCACGCGTTGCTTCATGCCCCCGGAGATCTCGCGAGGCAGCTTGTTCTGCGCGGGCAGCAAGCCCACCAGATCCAGCGCGGCGCGCGTGCGCTCGACCAGCTGGGCGCGCTTTTCCGTGGCGCCGAACACCCGCTCGACCGCCAGGTGCACGTTCTGAAAACACGTCAGCCACGGCAGCAGCGAGTGGTTCTGAAACACCACCGCGCGGTCGGGACCCGGGCCGGTGATCTCGCGTTCGGCGCACAGCAGCACGCCGCTCGTCGGCCGGGTCAGCCCGGCGATCAGGTTGAGCAAGGTGGACTTGCCGCAGCCCGAATGGCCGATCAGCGTGATGAACTCGCCCTGCTCGACCGTCAGGTCGATGTCGCGCAGCGCCACGAAGGCGCCCTTGCGGGTGTCAAAGGTCTGTCCCACGCGTTCGATGCGTACGAATTTCTTCATGGCGCTATTCCTCGGTATAGGTGAAACGGCGGGCCAGCGCGACCAGCAGGGTTTCCAGCAGCAGCCCCACGATGCCGATCACGAAAATGGCGATGACGATGTGCTCGACCTTCAGGTTGTTCCATTCGTCCCACAGCCAGAAGCCGATGCCCGTGCCGCCCGTTAGCATCTCAGCGGCCACGATCACCAGCCAAGCCGTGCCGATCGACAGCCGCACGCCGGTCAGCATGTAGGGCAGCACCGCGGGCAGCAGCACCTTGGTCGTGACCTTCCATTCCGACAGGTTCAACACGCGCGCCACGTTCAGGTAGTCCTGCGGCACGCGCGACACGCCCACGGCGGTGTTGATGATCATCGGCCAGATCGAACAGATGAAGATGGCCCAGATCGCAGCGGGATTGGCCGCCTTGAACAGCAGCAACCCCAGCGGCAGCCACGCCAGCGGCGACACCGGCCGCAATAGGCTGACGATCGGCGAGAACATGGCTCGCACGGCGGCATAGCGGCCAATTGCAAAGCCCACGGGGATGCCGACCAGCGCCGCCAGACCGAATCCCACTGCCACGCGTTCCAGCGAGGCCAGCAGGTTCCAGCCGATGCCCTTGTCGTTCGGGCCGTTGTCGTAGAACGGGTCCGAGAACAGATCGACGGCAGCATGCCAGGTGACGCCGGGCGTCGGGATCTCCGGTATGCGCATCGCCACCACCTGCCAGACCAACACGAAGAGCGCAAAGCCGGCGACCGGCCCCACGACCGCCTTCAACGCGGCTTCCAGGCGTTCCCGCCACAAGGCGGCGAATGCGTCGCCGCGGCCTGTCATCGTTACGGTAGACATTGCGAGTCCCCTTTCGTGGCGGCCGTCAGGCCTTGACCTTGAAACCGTCGGCATACGCCGCGGGATTGCTGCCGTCCCAGACCACATCGTCGATCAGCTTGGACGTGCGCGTTTCGCTGGCGGGCAGCGCGACACCCGCGGCCTGCGCGGCCTGCTTGTAGACGTCGACGCGATTGATCTGCGTGGCGATACCCAGGTAGTCCGGGTGCTCCTTCAGCAAGCCCCAGCGCTTGTGCTGCGTCAGGAACCACATGCCGTCGCTCAGGTACGGAAAATTTGCCGCGCCGTCCGCGTAGAAGCGCATGGCGTGCGCGTCCGACCACTTCTTGCCCAAGCCATCCTCGTACTGCCCCAACATGCGGTCCACGATGACGCCCGCGTCGGTGTTGACGTAGGACTTGGCGGCGATGGTCTCGGCCGTCTTGCGGCGGTTCTCGGGCGAGGCGTCGATCCACTTGCCGGCTTCCAGGATCGCGGCGGTGACCGCGCGCGCGGTATTGGGATTGCGGTTCACGAAGTCTGCGCTGGCGCCCAGGACCTTTTCGGGGTGATCGGTCCAGATGCCTTGCGACGTCACGGTGGTGAAGCCGATCTTGTCCATGATGGCGCGCGCGCCCCAGGGCTCGCCCACGCAATAGCCATCCATGTTGCCCACGCGCATGTTCGCCACCATCTGCGGCGGCGGCACGGTGATCACCTTGGCGTCCTTCATGGGATTGATGCCATGCGCGGCCAGCCAGTAATACAGCCACATCGCGTGAGTCCCGGTGGGAAAGGTCTGCGCGAAGGTGTACTCACGTTTGTCCGCGGCCATCAGTTTCGCAAGCGACTCGCCGTCGCGCGCCCCGGCTTCCAGCAGCTTGTTCGAAAGCGTGATGGCTTGGCCGTTCTGGTTCAGGCTCATCAGCACCGCCATGTCCTTCTTCGGTCCGCCGATGCCCATGTGCACGCCGTAGACCAGGCCATACAGCACGTGCGCCATGTCCAGCTCGCCGTTCATGAGCTTGTCGCGCACGGCGGCCCACGACGCTTCCTTCGAGGGCGTGATCTTGACCCCGTACTTCTTGTCGATGCCCAGCACCGACGCCATCACCACCGACGCGCAGTCGGTCAGCGGGATGAAGCCGATCTTGACCTCGGTCTTTTCCGGCGCATCGGTCCCGGCCGCCCAGGCGCCGGCGCGCACCAGCGGGTCGACCAGCGAAAGCAGGCCGGCGCCGGCCACCGCGCGCGCCGTTCCGCCAAGCCATTTGCGGCGGCTGGCGTTGGCGGTCACGTCGGCGGGCGCGGCGACGGTCGAGGGACTGCGGGTCATGGGCGTCATCGTTGGTTCCTTGCGAGGTGACGGAAAAAATGGCGGCAAAAAAAAACGTCCCGCGCGCCATGGATATCCATCCGATGGCGCAGCGGAACGTCGTTGTCCCTGGCCGCGTGTCGCGGCGCGTTGCGTCGGGCGACCGCCGTTGGCCGCCCCGTTTTCACTGAAGCAATCGCTGTGCCAGTTTTGCCCCGGACGATGCAAATTGCCCGGCGGGCCGCGCTGGCGCTGGCGCTGCGCGGTTTCCGCGCGGCCCGCGCCGCGCCGCCGCGAAACAGGGGCGGAGCCATGTTGGTGCGCAAGCTGATGCCGCAACGCACCATCGCTGTGCGGCGCGCGCCCCGCCGCCGTGCGCGCCGGTCACGCGCCACGCGCGAAACAGATGGCATGGAACTTGCATCAGCAAACAGACAGGGGGTGTTTCATGCTGAAGGTCATGCTGCTCAACGATGGCGAAGGACGCGCGGCGTCGCTGCGGCAAACGCTTGCCGCGGCGGGCGTGCACGTCGTGGCCGAAGTGGCCCCGGGTACGGATCTGGCCGCCAGCATCGCCCAGTCCGCCGCCGACGTCGTGCTGATCGACAGCGACGCCCCCGGCCGCGATACGCTGGAAAACATCTGTGTCGCCAGTTCGCACAGCGACCGCCCGGTCGTGATGTTCACCGACAACGGCAACCGCGAGACCATCCGCACCGCCCTGCGCGCCGGCGTGGCTGCCTACGTGGTCGGCGACGTGCCGGCCGCCCGCATCGAACCGCTGCTGACCGTGGCGATCGAGCGTTTCGCCGTGGAAAAGACCCGCCGCGAGGAACTGCGCGAGGCCCAGCTCCGCCTGGCTGACCGGCAGTGGGTGGAGAAGGCCAAGGGTATCCTGATGAAAACGCGCGCCGTTTCCGAGGAAGACGCGCATCGGCTGCTGCGCGAACGCGCCATGCACAGCCAGAAGCGGCTGGGCGACGTCGCCCGCGAAGTCGTCGAAATGAGCCAATGGCTGGGCAGCGCCTGACGCCCGGCCAAATAAGTTATGGCTATATGAATTAAAGAAATCAAAAGTTGTGGGGATGAAAGCCCGTCCCTATCATCGACCCACATTGAGCCGGGTACGCCCGAGGCTGGCATTCATGAAGCTTTTCCCGATTTTTGCCGATCTGACAGACCGGCTGGTACTCGTTGTTGGCGGCGGCGCGGTCGCCGAACGCAAGACGCTCGCCCTGCTGGAGGCCTGTGCCGATGTGGTCGTCGGCGCACCTGAACTGACGCCTGCGCTGGCAGCGCTTGCGGCCGAGGGCCGTATTCGCCATCTGCCGGGGCCGTTCGACGCGGCTTGGCTGCACGACGTGTGGCTGGTCGTGGCCGCCACCGACGATCGCGCGGTCAACGCCGCGGTCTCCCAGGCCGCTGCGGCGCGCCGCATTTTCACCAACGTGGTGGACGACCCCGAGCTGTCGTCCTTCCAGGTGCCGTCCATCGTCGACCGGTCGCCGGTCATCGTCGCCATTTCGTCGTCGGGCGTGGCCCCCGTGCTGGCCCGCCGCATCCGCGAACGTATCGAATCGCTGTTCGATCACACGCTGGGCCAGCTTGCCGGCCTGGCCGCCACCTACCGCAAGCGCATCCGCGCCAGCCACCCCGATCTGGGCGCGCGCCGCCGCTTCTACGATTGGTTGCTGGACGGCCCGGTGGCGGGCTTCCTGCGCCAGCAGCAGCCGGCGCAGGCCGAGACCGCGCTGGCCGATGCGCTGACCTCGCCGCTTGCGCCCGCCGAGGGCAGCGTAGTGCTGGTCGGCGCAGGCCCCGGCGACCCCGGCCTTTTGACGCTCAAGGCCCTGCGCGCCCTGAACGAGGCCGACGTCATCCTCTACGACCGCCTGGTCAGCGACGAGGTCATGTCGCTCGCCCGGCGCGACGCCGAACGCGTGCCGGTGGGCAAGCTGCCTGGCGAAAACCATCACGCGACGCAGGCGCGCATCCATGCGCTGCTGGTCGAACACGCGCACGCCGGCCGCCGCGTGGTGCGGCTAAAGGGTGGCGACGCGTTCATTTTTGGCCGTGGCGGCGAGGAACTGGAATTTCTGCGCGCGCACGGCGTGCGGTATGAAGTCGTGCCGGGCATCACGGCGGCGCTGGCCTGTGCGGCCTATGCCGGCATTCCGCTGACGCACCGCGAGCACGCCCAATCCGTGCGCCTCATCACCGCGCATTGCCGTGAAGACGAAGACAATCTGGATTGGCCCGCGCTGGCCCGCGAAAAGCAGACGTTGGCGTTCTACATGGGCGTGGGCCAGCTTGAGTTGCTGACGCAGCGCCTGCTGCGCCATGGCCGTTCACCCGAGACGCCGTTTGCACTCATCGAAAACGGCAGCCGGCCCGAACAGCGCGTGGTGTCGGGTCCGCTGGCGCAACTGCCGGAACTGGCGCGGGAACATGCCGTCCGGTCCCCCGCCCTGCTGATCGTGGGCGAGGTCGCCGGCCTGGCGCCGCAGTTGCATTGGTTCGGCCAGCATCTGGGCCGGCCGGCGGTTACGGCCTGAAAACCGGCCGAAACGCGTTTCTTAGCCCTTTTGCTGCGTGCCGAAGATGCGGTCGCCGGCGTCGCCCAGGCCCGGCATGATGTAGCCGTGCTCGTTCAGACCGTTGTCGATGGACGCGGTGTAGATGTGCACGTCCGGGTGCTTGGCCAGCACGGCGTCGATGCCCACCGGCGCGGCCACCAGCACCAGCGCGCGGATTTCCTTGCAGCCGGCGCGCTTGAGCAGGTCGATGGCGGCGACCATCGAGCCGCCCGTCGCCAGCATGGGGTCAACGATCAGCGCCAGGCGCTGATCCAGTTCGCCGACCAGGCGTTCCAGATACGTGTGGGCCTCCAGCGTCTCTTCGTTGCGGGCCACGCCCACGACGCTGACCTTGGCGCCCGGAATCAGGCTCAGCACGCCGTCCAGCATGCCGATGCCGGCGCGCAGGATGGGCACCACGGTAACTTTCTTGCCGGCGATCTTCTCGACCTCGACCTGGCCGCACCAGCCCTCGACGGTGGCGGGCGCCAGCGGCAGGTCCTTGGACGCTTCATACGTCAGCAGCGCGCCCACTTCCTGGGACAGTTCACGGAAGCTCTTGGTACTGAGGTCGGCGCGCCGCATGATCCCGAGCTTGTGGCGGATCAGCGGATGGCGGATTTCGTGCACGGGCATGTGCGTAACTCTCCAGAGTATTTGTTGGTCAGAATTCTTTTGGCCTCGGGCGGACCGGCAACGGCGCGACGGGATTGCGCCGGCCGGTGGCGGGGCCGTACGGGAGGATCGTAATCGGTTTAGCTATTGTTCGGCGAGCCAGGAAATCAAGGCGTCGTCGAAAGCTCGGACCGCGCCAGCCTGTTCGTGGTTGACGATGCTGACAACCACATAGCGCTTGCCGCTGGCGCCTAACACGTAACCGGCGATCGAGCGCACGTCGCGCAGCGAGCCCGTCTTCAGATGCGCCATGCCGAGCGTGCCGTTGCCCTTCAGGCGGCGGCGCACCGTTCCATCCACGCCAGCGATGGCGAAGGACGAAATGTATTCCGGCATCACCGGCGAATTCCAGGCCACGGTCAGCATCGACGCCAGGCTGTCTGCCGACACGCGGGCCTCGCGCGACAGGCCGGCGCCGTTGTCGATGACCAGCTCGGGCATGTTCAGCCCCTGCTTGGCCAGGAGTTGCTTGGCAACCTCTTCGCTGCTGCTCACGGTGGCCGGACGGCGGCCGCGTTCGGCGCCCAACGTCAGCAGCAGGGTGCGCGCCATGACGTTATTGCTGCGCTTGTTGATCTGTCGGATGGCCTCGGCCAGCGTGGGCGAGTCGTGCGAGGCCAGCACCACCGCGTCCGCCGGCACCATCCCCGACCGGACCTGGCCCTTGAACGTGCCGCCCAGCTCTTTCCAGAGCATGCGGAAGACTTCGGTGGCGTACTCGGGCTGGGACAGCGCCAGGCGGTACAAACTGAACTCGCCGCAGGAACCCGCCACCTTGCCATTGACACGGATGGTGACGCCCTGCTGCGTGATGACCGGATCGGTCGTGACCACGGGCGGACCCGGGCAGCGGACGTCGCTCCATTCCACCTGACCTTCAATCTTCAAACCGGGCAGTGGCGGGTCGATCAGCGGCACCCACTTGTTGGCGACCGGGTCCGGGGTGAACAGCAGGCGCAGCGCGCCAAAGCCCACCATCAGCGCGTCCGGACTGGCGTTGTAGGCCCGGTCGGGCGCGCCATCGAACGCGCCCGGGTCGATCGCCACCTGGCCGAAGATGCTGCGGTCGATCACCAGGTCGTTGATCTGCTTGACCCCGCGCAGCCGCAGTTCGCGCAGCAGCGCCCACAAGTCCTGCATCAGGAACTGCGGATCGCCCCCGGCCCGCAGGTACAGCGGACCGGCGAGCACGCCCTTGGCGTCGGGACGCGAGCCCGGGGTCGTCATGAATTCGGTGCGCCAGACGTAATTGGGGCCCAGCTCGGACAGCGCCGCCCACGTCGTGACCAGTTTCATCACGGACGCGGGATTGCGCCCCTCCTTGGCGTTCAGCGCCACCAGCCGCGGGCCGCCGACCTCCTGCACCACCAGCGACAGCGAGCTATCGGGCAGCTTGCTGGCCTTCCAGGCCTTCACCACGTCGGGCGGCAACCCCGGAACCTGCGCAAAGGCAGCGCACGCGGTCAAGGCCAGGACGCCGCCGGCCAGCCACTGCTTCACTCCGCCCACCCGCCTGATCACTTGTCCCGTCATGCCATGCCCACCTGGTTGCTCGTCCAGCAAAACCGAGAGCATACAAAACCTGGAACCGTTACGGGCGGCGCGGGACGGGCGCGGGCGCCTTTGGCCGCGTATTTATTTACGCAAGGCACCGATCTGCCCCTATTAACTGTCCCCTTTACAATATGCGGTTGCCCCCAGCCCGCCCAACCGGCACGGCTTGCCATTTGCAGGGCCGATCCCATTGCTCCCAATACCAGCGTGACCCAGTCCTTCACCGTTTCCGACTTCGACTACGAACTGCCGCCCGAGCTCATCGCGCAGACGCCCGCCGCCGAGCGCACAGGCAGCCGCCTGCTGCACCTGGACGCCGCCAGTCGGCTGCATGACCGCCAGTTCGCCGACCTGACCTCCCTCTTGCGGCCCAACGACCTGCTGGTCTTCAACGACACGCGCGTCATCAAGGCTCGCCTGCCGGGCCACAAGATCACCGGCGGCAAGATCGAGGTGCTGGTCGAGCGCATCACCGAACCCGACCGCGTCCTGGCGCACGTGCGCGCCAGCAAGTCGCCCGGCGCAGGCATGGTGCTGCGCCTGGCCGACGCCTTCGAGGCCACGGTGCTGGGCCGCGAGGGCGAGCTCTTCGACATCCGCTTCCCCGGTCCCGTGCTCGATTTGCTGGACGCTTACGGCGCCACGCCGCTGCCGCCGTACATCACGCACGCCGCCGACGCCGGCGACGACGACCGCTACCAGACCGTCTACGCCCGCGAACCCGGCGCGGTCGCCGCCCCCACCGCCGGCCTGCATTTCGATCAGCCCACGCTCGAGCGCCTGGCTGGGCTGGGCGTGGCGCGCGCCTTCGTCACCCTGCACGTGGGCGCCGGCACCTTCCAGCCGGTGCGCGTGGACAACCTGGCCGACCACGTCATGCACGCTGAATGGTTCACCGTCCCCCAGGCCACCGTGGACGCGATCGCCGCGGCTCGTGCCCAGGGCGGACGCGTGGTCGCCGTCGGCACCACCAGCGTGCGCGCCCTGGAATCCGCCGCCGCCCAGACCGAGGGCCGCACCGCCCCCGGCGTCCCGCTGGCCCCCGCCCAAGGCGACACGCGCCTGTTCATCACCCCCGGTTACCAGTACCGTGTGGTGGACGCGCTGGTCACCAACTTCCATCTGCCCCAGTCGACCCTGCTGATGCTGGTGTCGGCGCTGGCCGGCGTCGAGCCCATCCGCCGCGCCTACGCCCACGCCGTCGCCGCACGCTACCGCTTCTTCAGCTACGGCGACGCCATGTTCATCGAAACCCCTGCCTCATGACCGGACTCAACTTCGAACTGCTCGCCACCGACGGCGGCGCCCGCCGCGGCCGCATCACGCTGAACCACGGCGTGGTCGAGACCCCCATCTTCATGCCGGTGGGCACCTACGGCAGCGTCAAGGCGATGATGCCGCACGAGCTCAAGGAAGTCGGCTCGCAGATCGTGCTGGGCAACACCTTCCACCTGTGGCTGCGCCCCGGCACCGAAATCATGGAAAAGCATGGCGGCCTGCACGGCTTCATGCAGTGGGACAAGCCCATCCTGACCGACTCCGGCGGCTTCCAGGTGTTCAGCCTGCAGGGCATGCGCAAGATCACCGAGGAAGGCGTGAAGTTCGCCTCGCCCATCGACGGCGCGCGCCTGTTCCTCACGCCCGAAGAGTCGATGCGCATCCAGCGCTCGCTCAACTCCGACATCGTCATGGTGTTCGACGAGTGCACGCCCTACGAAATCGACGGCCGCCCCGCCACCGTCGAGGAAGCCGCGCGCTCCATGCGCATGTCCCTGCGCTGGGCGCGCCGCTCGCGCGACGAATTCGATCGCCTGGGCAACCCGAATGCGCTGTTTGGCATCGTGCAGGGCGGCATGTACGAGTCGCTGCGCGACGAATCCCTGGCCGGACTGCAGGACATCGGCTTTCACGGTTACGCGATCGGCGGGCTGTCGGTGGGCGAGCCCAAGGAAGACATGATGCGCATCCTGGCGCACGTGACGCCCAAGCTGCCCGTCCAGGCCCCGCGCTACCTGATGGGCGTGGGCACCCCCGAAGACCTGGTCGAAGGCGTGAGCCGCGGCGTCGACATGTTCGACTGCGTCATGCCCACCCGCAACGCGCGCAACGGCTGGCTGTTCACGCGCTTTGGCGACGTGAAGATCCGCAATGCCAAGTACCGCGACGACACCCGTCCGCTGGACCCGAGCTGCAGCTGCCACACCTGCGGCAATTTCTCGCGCGCCTACCTGCACCACCTGCAGCGCGCCAATGAAATCACCGGCGCGCGCCTGAACACGCTGCACAACCTGCACTTCTATCTGACTATCATGAAGGAAATGCGCGAGGCCATTGCGGAAGGCCGTTTTGACGCCTGGCGCGCCCAGTTCGCCGCGGACCGCGCTCGCGGCATCGAGTAGCCGGATAAAAAAGCCCCGCCAGGGGCTTTTGCCGGCGGGTTTCGCCCCCATTTGACCGGGCAGGCCGCCGCTGCAAGCGGAAGCCGCCTTGTCGCCTGGGATGACACCCTAGTTAAAGGCGGGCGATAACCTCTATACAATAGTCGGCTTGCCCTATCCATGGCTCGCGCGGGGATGGGCGCATTAAAAACATAGCGATAAACCCAAACAGACTCAAACGCAGGAGAATTCAATGTCCGTTATCGATACCGCCAGCCTCGTCGTGGCCCAGGCCGCTGCCCCCGAAGGCAATGCGCTGATGGGCATGCTGCCCATCATCCTGATGTTCGTGATCCTCTATTTCCTGATGATCCGTCCGCAGATGAAGCGCCAGAAGGAACACCGCAACCTGATCGCGGCCCTGGCCAAGGGCGACGAAGTCGTCACCGCCGGCGGCATGCTCGGCAAGGTCACCAAGGTCAACGACAGCTACGTCACCGTCGAAGTCTCCGAACTGGCCGACAAGCCCGTCGAAGTCATCATGCAGAAGTCGTCGGTCTCGACCGTTCTGCCCAAGGGAACCATCAAGGCCCTGTAAGCGTCCCAGAAGAGCCCCGACGGGGCTCTTGTCCTTGAAGGCGCCTACCGCCGCCCGCCGCGCTCACCCGCTCGGGCGGCCCTTTCATCTCTTTAAATGAAGTAGCCGGCAATGAACCGCTATCCCCTCTGGAAGTACATTACGGTCCTGGTCGCGGTCCTCATTGGCCTGCTGTACACGCTTCCCAATTTCTACGGCGAATCCCCCGCCGTTCAGGTGTCCAGCGCCAAGGCCACGGTCAAGGTCGACACCGCCGTGCTGGCCCGCGTGGAACAGATCCTGACCGATGCCAAGATCCCCAACGAAGGCGCCTATTTCGAATTGAACGGCACGCTCGGCACCGTGCGCGCCCGCTTCCCGTCCACCGACGTGCAGCTGCAGGCCCGCGACCTGATCGAAAAATCGCTCAATACCGTTCCCGGCGACCCGCACTACACCGTGGCGCTGAACCTGCTGCCCGCCTCGCCGCCCTGGATGCGCGCGCTGGGCTGGTTCGCGCCCAAGCCCATGTACCTGGGCCTGGACCTGCGCGGCGGCGTGCACTTCCTGCTGCAGGTCGACATGCAGGGCGCCCTGACCGCCCGCTACGACTCGCTGTCCGCCGACGTGCGCTCGGTGCTGCGCGACCAGAAGATCCCCGTGACCGGCGTTGAACGCTCCGGCATGAGCATCGCCGCCACCTTCGCCACCACCGACGACCGCGACCGCGCCATCTCGACGCTGCGCTCGCGCCTGCCGGACCTGGAATTCACCGAACGCGAAGAAGGCGGCAAGCAATTGCTGCTGGCCGCCCTGAACCCGGCCGCCGTCACCCGCGTGCAGGATTCCGCGCTCAAGCAGAACATCAACACGCTGCACAACCGCATCAACGAACTGGGCGTGGCCGAACCGATCATCCAGCAGCAAGGTTCGGACCGCATCGTGGTGCAACTGCCCGGCGTGCAGGACGTGGCCAAGGCCAAGGAACTGCTGGGCCGCACCGCCACGCTGGAAATCCGCATGGTCGACGACACCCCCGCCGCGCAGGCCGCGCTGCTGGGCGGCAGCGTCCCGTTCGGTCTCGAACGTTACAACGACCGCGACGGCCGTCCCATTCTGGTCCGCCGCCAGGTCATCCTGACCGGCGAAAACCTGCAGGACGCCCAACCCGGCCGCGATTCGCAGACCCAGCAGGCCGCCGTCCACCTGACGCTGGATTCCAAGGGCGCCCGCATCTTCCGCGACGTCACCCGCGACAACATCAACAAACGCATGGCCATCCTGCTGTTCGAAAACGGCAAGGGCGAAGTGGTCACCGCACCCGTCATCCGCGGCGAAATCGCGGGCGGCCAGGTGCAGATCTCGGGCAGCATGTCTTCCGAGGAAGCCGCCGACACCGCGCTGCTGCTGCGCGCCGGCGCGCTGGCCGCACCGATGTCCATCATCGAGGAACGCACCATCGGCCCGAGCCTGGGCGCCGACAACATCTCGAAGGGCTTCTACTCGACGCTGTACGGCTTCCTGGCCATCGCCGCGTTCATCATCATTTACTACCACCTGTTCGGCGTGTTCTCCACGATCGGCCTGACACTCAACGTGCTGCTGCTGCTGGCTCTCTTGTCCATGCTGCAGGCCACGCTGACGCTGCCGGGTATCGCGGCTATCGCGCTGACGCTGGGCATGGCGATCGACTCGAACGTGCTGATCAACGAGCGCATACGGGAAGAACTGCGCGCGGGGGCCACGCCCCAGCAGGCCATCCATCACGGCTTCGAACGCGCGTGGGGCACCATTCTTGACTCGAACCTCACCACGCTGATCGTGGGCCTGGCGCTGCTGGCCTTCGGCTCGGGCCCGATCCGGGGCTTTGCGGTGGTTCACTGCCTGGGCATTCTGACCTCGATGTTCTCGTCTGTCGTGGGCGTGCGCGCGCTGGCCAACCTGTACTACGGCCGCAAGAAGAAGCTCACCTCGATCTCCATCGGCGAAGTCTGGAAGCCGAAGGCAAACTGAAAATAGGGCGGACGGCCCGGGCCGTCCGCCACAGAAAAGAACCGAAGGCGAAAAATGGAATTTTTCCGGATTCACCGCACCATCCCGTTCATGCGCCATGCCCTGGTGCTGAACATCATCAGTCTCGTCACCTTCCTGCTGGCGGTCTTCTTCATTCTCACCCGCGGCTTTCACCTGTCGATCGAGTTCACCGGCGGCACGGTCATGGAAGTCAACTACGCCCAGACGGCGCAGCTTGAAAACGTGCGCGGCGTGGTGTCCAAGCTGGGCTACACCGACTTCCAGGTCCAGAACTTCGGCACCTCGCACGACGTCATGATCCGCCTGCCCCTGCAGGAAGGCCAGACGTCCGCCACCCAAAGCGAAACCGTCATGGCCGCGCTCAAGGCCGCCGACTCCGGCGTCGAGCTGCGCCGCGTCGAGTTCGTGGGACCGCAGGTCGGGCAGGAACTGCTGCACAACGGCCTCATGGCGCTGCTGGTCGTCGTGATCGGCATCATGGTCTATCTGGGCTTCCGCTTCGAATGGAAGTTCGCGGTCGCCGGCGTTATCGCCAACCTGCACGACGTGGTCATCATCCTGGGCTTCTTCGCGTTCTTCCAGTGGGAGTTCTCGCTGGCGGTGCTGGCCGGTGTGCTGGCCGTGCTGGGCTACTCCGTGAACGAATCCGTGGTCATCATGGACCGGATTCGCGAAAACTTCCGCAAGTACCGCAAGGCGGACGTGCACGAAGTCATCAACAGCGCCATCACCCAGACCATCTCGCGGACCATCATCACCCACGGTTCGACCCAGATGATGGTGCTGGCCATGCTGTTCTTCGGCGGTCCCACCCTGCACTACTTCGCCATGGCCCTGACCATCGGCATCTGGTTCGGCATCTACTCGTCGGTGTTCGTCGCCGCCGCGCTGGCCATGTGGATGGGCGTCAAGCGCGAAGACCTGATCAAGCCGGTCAAGAAGGAAGGCGAAGAAGGCGAAGTCGCCTGATTGCCCTCGTGCTGACATGCAAAACCCGTCGCTTGCGACGGGTTTTGCTTTTGGGGCGCGGCAATTTGCGGTCCGCACGAATAGCCTGCCTCGTGTCCCCGGTTAGTTTGTCCGATTCCCCGCCAAGGCGGTTGATATATATATCCGAACAGGTATATTCATGCGGACGGACAAACCCAAGCTGCTTTTCTGGGAGGGATCTTCCAGGAAGGATTTCAAGACGTTCCCCGTACCCGTGCAAAAGCGCATGGGGATGTCGCTGTACACCCTGCAATGCGGCCGTTGGCCTGATGCCGCAAAGGCCATGCAAGGACTAGGATCCGGCGTGTATGAACTCGTCGACGCCGAGCGAGGCAATGCTTACCGCACCGCTTATGCGATGAAGATCGACACAGCGATCCATGTCCTTCACGCATTTCAGAAAAAATCCAAATCCGGCATCAGTACACCGCAAAGCGACCTCGATCTCATTTCAAGCCGGCTGAAGCGGGCGATGGCCCGCCAAAACTTGGCCCGGAGCGCTCCATGACACGCCCCCCCAATTCCGGCACGCAGAACGTGCTTTACGACCTCGGCTTTGACGACGCAGCGGAGCTCACCGCCAAAGTCCAATTGGCCATCCGATTCAACGACTTGATCGACGAACGCGGCCTGAACCAGCGTGAAGTCGCCGTCCTGACAGGGATGACGCAGCCCAAGGTATCTCAAATCCGCAGATACAAGCTCCAGAACATTTCACTGGAACGGGTAATGCAGGCGCTGGTTGCGCTGGACCAACGTGTTGAGATCCGGGTGCGCAAGGCACGTCGGCCCGAGACGGCCGGCATCTCCGTCGCTGCCTGACGTTCGCGCTTACCCGATCAATTTCTCCACGATCCACGCGTACACACGCGCGCGCATTCGTTACCATGCCCCACATGAAACTCTCCATCGACCACCTTGTCATCGCCGCCGCGGACCTTACCAGCGGCACCGAATATGTCGCCGGCCTGCTCGGCATCGCGCCGCAGGGCGGCGGGGCGCATCCGCGCATGGGCACCCATAACCGCGTGCTGGGCATGGCGGACGGGGTGTACCTGGAAGTCATTGCCATCGACCCCAACGCGCCGGCGCCTGAGCGCCCCCGCTGGTTCGGGCTGGACCAGGGCGACGTACGCGCGCGCATCGAACAAGGGCCATTCCTGGCCCACTGGGCCGCGCGCGTGGAGGCGCCACTGGATCTGACGCGCATGCAGGCCGAACACCCCGACCGCCTGCCCCCAGCCATCGCCATGACCCGCGGCGACCTGCGCTGGCGCCTGACCGTGCCGGACGACGGCAGTCTGCCCACGTGGCGCGAGGCGGGCTATGAAGCCGGAGAAGGCCTGCTGCCCACGCTGATCCAATGGGATGTCGAGAACCCGCCCGGTGCAACCTTGCCGCGCCAGCCGCTGCGCCTGCTGCGTCTGACCGGCTGCCATCCCCGCGCCGCGCTGCTGCGCCAGGGTTTGGCCTGGATGGGCGCGGACAGCCTGATCGACGTCGAGCAGGCCGATGGCCCGCCCCGCCTGCGCGCGCAGATCGAAACGCCGTCCGGGGTCAAAGTGCTGGCCTGACGCCCGCCGTCCATCGCCCTGCCGATCGGCGTTGCGTCCCCGGACCCGGTTACCGGACGCAAAAAAGGCCGCGGATTCCGCCGCCTTGTCTGTTTCCCGAGCGCAGGCTCAAGCCTTCTTCCACCAGCGCCACGGTGCGCGCAGCGGCCATTGGTACTTGCTGCACAGCACGCGAGGGGCCAGATAGTGCCCGACCAGCACGGCGATGCCCGCAGCCGTCATGACGTCCGACAGGTAGTGATCCAGGTTCACCAGCCGGCTGATTGCCACCAGCGCCGCCAGCATCAGGAACACCCCGCGCCAGCGCGGCGCCAGAATGCCCAGCACCACCGCCACCGAGAAGGCGGCGTAGGTATGGCTGGAAGGAAAGGAATTGAACTGCTGCGCGCGCGAAAACGATTCACCCAGCCCGTAGATGCCCTGTTCGAAATACAGCTCGGGCCGCGCCCGGGCCACGCTGCGCTTGAGCAAAAGCACCACCAGCCCGCCCACCGCCATCGTCGACAGCATCAGCAGGCTGCCGCGCGCCATGGCGGCATAGCTGATACGCAGCGGATTGCGCCACCCGCGCGCCAGGCCCACAAGTCCGATCACGTAGAACGCCAGCGCCATGACGATGTAATGGCCGCTTTCGCCTAGCTCGCCCACCCACTCGAACGATTGGTCGACCCCTTCCGACACCGATTTCTGGATCCAGATCGCCAGCGGCAGGTCGACCCACAGCGCGCACGCCGCGGCGGCCAGCGCCAGCGCGCACGCCAGCAGCGCCCACACGGATGCGGGGTACGGATTGCGGTATTCGTTCAGGACAGCGGAACCGGTCCCGCCAGCAAGGGAGGGAGCGGCTGCCGGAGGCGTAAGGCGATCGGAATTCATCGGTGCCGCTCGGGAGAAAAAAGAAATTTTACCGGCGCCTGCGGGCGCGCGGACCGCTATCGTAACGGCCAACGCGCGCGCATCCAAGAAACAATTCTTTGGCAAGGGTTAAAATCCGCCCTTTCCCCCTTTCCAGCCCCCGGGATCTACACCCGTCACGGCGACCATCATGCAAGAAACCTCTCTCAAGCGCGCGGGCAATGTCCCGGGCGACACCTCCGCCCCCCTGCCTTCGGCCACTCCTGGCGCCGGCTCCCCCCGCAAGCTGTACATCCGCACCTTTGGCTGCCAGATGAACGAGTACGACTCGGACAAGATGGCCGACGTGTTGCGCGAGGACCAGGGCGAGCTCGAACTGACCGACAACCCCGAAGAGGCGGACGTCATCCTGTTCAACACCTGTTCGGTGCGCGAAAAGGCGCAGGAAAAGGTGTTTTCGGATCTGGGCCGCGTGCAGCACCTGAAGAAGACCAACCCCAACCTCGTCATCGGCGTGGGCGGCTGTGTCGCCAGCCAGGAAGGCGAAGCCATCGTCAAGCGCGCACCCTATGTCGACGTGGTGTTCGGCCCGCAGACCCTGCACCGCCTGCCCGACCTCATCAAGCGCCGCCGCAACGAAGGCCGTTCGCAGGTCGACATCAGCTTTCCCGAGATCGAAAAGTTCGACAACATGCCGCCGCCGCGCGTTGAAGGCGCCACGGCATTCGTCTCGATCATGGAAGGCTGTAGCAAATACTGCAGCTTCTGCGTCGTGCCCTACACACGCGGCGAAGAGGTCTCGCGTCCGTTCGACGACGTGCTGATCGAAGTGGCCGACCTGGCGGACCAGGGCGTCAAGGAAGTGACGCTGCTGGGCCAGAACGTGAACGCCTACCGCGGCCGCATGACCGATTCCGACGAGATCGCCGACTTTGCGATGCTGCTGGAATACGTGCATGAGATCCCCGGCATCGAGCGCATCCGCTACACGACCTCGCACCCCAAGGAAATGACCCAGCGCATGGTGGATGCCTACGCCCGCCTGCCCAAGCTGGTGTCGTTCCTGCACTTGCCCGTGCAAGCCGGCAGCGACCGCGTGCTTGCCGGCATGAAGCGCGGCTACACCACGCTGGAATTCAAGTCGGTCGTGCGCCGCCTGCGCGCCGCCCGCCCGAATCTGACACTGTCCTCGGACTTCATCGTGGGCTTTCCCGGCGAGACCGAGGAAGACTTCGAAAAGACGCTCAAGCTGATCGAGGACGTCGGCTTCGATACCTCGTTCTCGTTCGTGTACTCGCGCCGCCCCGGCACGCCCGCCGCAGATCTCACCGACGACACGCCGCAGGACGTGAAGCTGCGCCGCCTGCAGCGCCTGCAGGCGCTCATCAACGACCAGGCGGCAACGATCGCCCGCAACATGGTGGGCACGCGCCAGCGCCTGCTGGTCGAAGGCCCCTCGCGCCGCGACCCGAACGAACTCATGGGCCGCACCGAAAACAATCGCATCGTCAATTTCCCCGCGCCCGCGCGGCTCATCGGACAAATGGTCGACGTCATCATCACCGAGGCGCACACGAATTCGTTGCGTGCCCGCGTGGCCGACGTGGACCGCACTTCGCAAGAGGCTGAATGACCACACCCCGCCCCCGCGCGCGCCGCAGCATGCCCGTCATCGTCAATCTGGACGGCGACAACACCCACCTGGCCAATCTCTGCGGCCCCCTGGACGAAAACCTGCGGCAACTGGCCGACGGCATGACCGTCAAGCTGTCCCGCCGCGGCAGCCGCGTCACGATCGAAGGCGAGCGGGCCGAACTGGCGGGCCGCATCCTGCGCCGGTTCCACGAACAGGCCGTGCACCGCGCCCTGTCCATTGACGACATCCAGCTTGGATTGGTCGAGATCGGCGTGGGCCGACAGGAGGACAAACTCAAGGAAGAGCAGGCCCAGGAACTGGATGCGCTGCCCGCCCTGGACGACGAAAGCGACGGCATCGCGCTGCGCACCAAGCGCAGCGACCTGCGTCCGCGCACGCCGCGACAGCGCGACTACCTGAACAACATCCTCAAGCACGACATCACGTTCGGCGTCGGCCCCGCCGGCACGGGCAAAACCTGGCTGGCCGTGGCCTGCGCCATCGACGCCATGGAGCGCGACACGGTGCAGCGGCTGGTGCTGACCCGCCCCGCCGTCGAAGCCGGCGAACGCCTGGGCTTTCTGCCCGGCGACCTGGCGCAGAAGGTCGATCCGTACCTGCGGCCGCTGTACGACGCGCTGTACGACCTGATGGGCTTTGAAAAGGTGCAGCGCCTGTTCGAGAAGCAGACCATCGAGATCGCCCCGCTGGCCTACATGCGCGGCCGCACGCTGAACCACGCCTTCGTCATCCTGGACGAGGCGCAGAACACGACGCCCGAGCAGATGAAGATGTTCCTCACGCGGATCGGCTTCGGCAGCAAGGCGGTCATCACCGGCGACCCGTCGCAGGTCGACCTGCCGCGCGGCCAGGACAGCGGGCTGGCGCATGCGGTGAAGGTGCTGCATGACGTCCAGGGCATCGCCACCACCAAGTTCACCAGCCGCGATGTCGTGCGCCACCCCCTGGTCGCGCGCATTGTCGACGCCTACGACCGCGCCGCCGAAGATGAAGCCTGAGCTGTCCCTGTCCGTGCAGTACGGCGTTGAAGAGGCCCGCCTGCCCCGCTGGCGCCTGCGCCGCTGGGCCGAACGCGCGCTGGGCGCCGCCTTTGAAGACGGCCTGGTCGACTTCTCGGCGGCCGAACTCAGCCTGCGGCTGGTCGGCGCGGCCGAGGGGCGCCGCCTGAACCGCGACTTTCGCGGCCGCGACTACGCCACCAACGTGCTGACCTTCGAGTACGGCGTCGACCCGCTGGGCGTGGCTCGCGGCGACATCGTCATGTGCGTGCCCGTGCTGGTGCGCGAGGCCCGCGAGCAGCGCAAGACGCTGCTTGACCACGCCGCCCACCTCACCATCCACGGCGTGCTGCATTCGTTGGGCTACGACCACATCAAGGCGCGCGAGGCCAAGCGCATGGAAGCGCTCGAAACCGCGACGCTCGCACAGATGGGCATTGCCGATCCCTACGTCACGGCCTGACCCTGTCCATCCGAACGCCGAGCTCCGGGTCAACCCTGAGAAATTGCCGGAAAATGGCGTCCAGCAAGGCGCAGATCGCGTCCATTGCAGCCATTTTCCGGCCCGGCGTTACAAACGATGGGCCAGTATCGGTTATGCTGGCTCCTCCCTAACTTGTCCTCCCGGACGATGTCTGACCCTTACCCTGCTCCTGAAGCGACGCCTGCTCGCTCTGCCAAACCCGCCACCAAATCCCTCCTAGACCGCCTGCTTTCCCTCGTGCGCCGTGAGCCCGAGGACCGCGAAGGCATCAAGGCCATCCTGGAAGCCGCGCACGAACGCCAACTGCTCGACGCGGAGTCGTACAAGATGATCAAGGGCGCGCTTGCCGTGTCCGAGGGCACTGTCGGCGACATCATGGTCCCGCGTTCGCGCATGGATCTGCTCGATGTCACGCAGCCCATCCCGTACCTGGTGGCCTCGGTGATCGAAACCGCGCATTCGCGGTTCCCCGTCTACGAGGGCGATCGCGACAACATCATCGGTATCCTGCTCGCCAAGGATCTACTGCGCTGCATGCTCGAGCCCAACATCGAACTGCGCACGCTGGTCCGCCCCGCCGTCTTCATTCCCGAATCCAAGCGCCTGAACGTGCTGCTGCACGAGTTCCGCGCCAGCCGTAACCACCAGGCCATCGTCATCGACGAGCATGGCGGCATTTCGGGCCTGGTGACAATGGAAGACGTGCTTGAACAGATCGTCGGCGACATCGAAGACGAGTTCGACGAGACCGAAGAAGTTTCCATCTTCCCTGAAGGCGAAAACCAGTGGCGCGTGCTCGCGGCCACCGACATCTCGCACTTCAACGAAGTGTTCGGCTGCCAGTTGCCCGACGACGAATACGACAGCGTGGGCGGCTGGCTGGGCGGCCAGTTGGGCCGCATTCCGCGCCGTGGCGACCATGCCGACTTCGATGGCCTGCGCCTTGAAGTGGCGCGTGGCGACGCCCGCCGTGCCATCTGGCTACGCGTCAAGCGCCTGGCCACGCCCCAGACCACAGTACCCGCCACCGACGCATGATCAGCACCCCGCGCGGCCGACTCCTGCGCGGCGCCGCCGGCCTCGTGCTGGCGGGCGCCATCCACGCCCTGACCTTCGCCCCCGGCCCGCTGCCCGGGTGGGCGCTGGCGTTCACCCAGATCGCCGCGCTGGCCATTCTGGCGCGCGTCACACTGTATGCGCCGTCGGCGCGTCAGGCATGGCTGCGTGGCTGGCTGTTCAGCTTTGCCAGCTACGCGCTCGGGCTGTACTGGATCTTCATCAGCCTGCACCGCTACGGCGACCTGGCCGCGCCGCTGGCGGTCGCCGCCGTGCTCGCGCTGTCGGCCTTTCTGGCCCTGTTTCCCGCCACCGCAACGGCTCTCGCGCGCCGCTACGCGCCGCTGGCCGCCGATTCCGGCCCGTCCCGCATTCTGGCCGCCACGCTGGCCTGGGCGGCGATGTGGGGCGCGTTCGAATGGCTGCGCGCGGTGCTGCTGACCGGCTTTCCGTGGCTCAACATCGGCTATGCGCAGGTCGACAGTCCCATTGCGGGGTGGGCGCCGCTGCTCGGCGTGCACGGCATGGCATTCCTGGCCGCGTTCGTCGCGGCGGCTGCCGCAAGCCTGTGGCAGCCCTCCCGCAAGGCCGGCATGGGGCCGCGCCATGCGCTGGCCGCCGGCGTCGCGGTGGCGCTCGCCGCGGCGGGCTGGCCGCTGTCTCGCATCGACTGGTCATCCCCGGTTGGCGACCCGCTCAATGTGCGCCTCATTCAGGGCAACATCGGGCAATCGCAGAAATTCGATCCCGCGCTGCTCGAGCAGAGCCTGCGCCGCCATCTGGAACTGACGGCCCTGCCCGCGGCACCCGGAGTGCCCGCGCCGCAGTTGGTGATCCTGCCGGAAACCGTGGTGCCCATCTTCCAGGACCAGCTCGATCCGCGCGTCTGGGAAGTCTGGCGCAACCTGGCCGGGCAACGGAACACCGTCATCGCGATGGGCGTGCCGCTGCATGACCGCGTCAACGGCCGCGAACGCTACACCAACAGCGTCATCGGCTTTGACGGCGCCACGCCGGTCGAACAATTGGTGGGCGGCAACACCGCCATGCGCTACGACAAGCGCCACCTGGTGCCGTGGGGCGAGTACGTGCCGCCCGGCTTCCACTGGTTTGTCGAAATGCTGAACATCCCGCTGGGCGACTTCGATCGCGGCGGCGAACGCCAGACGCCCTTTGCCGTCGGGGGCCAGCACATCGCGTTCAACATCTGCTACGAAGACCTCTTCGGACCCGACCTGCTGCCCGCCCTGCAACCCGGCCCAAACGGCGAACCGGGCGCGACCATCCTGGTCAACGTCAGCAACCTGGGCTGGTTTGGCGATAGCTGGGCGCTGCGCCAGCATCTGCAGATCGGCCGTTTGCGCACCATCGAGACCGCGCGTCCGATGCTGACGGCCACCAACACCGGGATCACCGCCGCCATCGACGCAAAGGGCCATGTCGCGGCCCAGCTTGCGCCGCTGCAGGCGGGCGTGCTGCCCGTCTCGGTGCAGGGCATGACGGGGCTGACGCCCTATGCGCGTTTTGGAGACAAGACCGCGCTCGCGTTGATCGGTCTGGCGCTCATCGCCGCCGTGGGCAGCGCCCGCCGCCCGCGCCGCAGTTGATTTCACTGCGGCTGATTTCACGCCGCAGTTGATTCCCGGCGCGGCCATCTCCCTTCAGGCAAACAGGTTCGCGGGCAGCGAGCCTGTTTCGTCGGGGGGGTTGAAGCGGTCCGTTGCCCGCCCCCGAGACTTCAATCGCATCCGCAATGGCCTGCATGTCATCGGCATCCAGTTCCAGTTCGGCCGCGCCGATCAGCCCGTCCACCTGCGACGCGCTGCGCGCCCCCAGGATGGCGCCCGTCACGCCTGGCCAAGCCAGCGTCCACGCGGCTGCCGCGGCCGCCACGGTGGCGCCGTGCCGCTCCGCAATGGGTTTGAAGGCATCGGCCAGCGCCAGGTTGCGATCCAGGTCCGGCAACCGGAAATCCGCGTGCCGCGCGCGCCAATCGTCGGGCGGCAAGGCCCGCGCACGCTCGGCGCTGAACTTGCCAGTCAGCAAGCCCGAATTCATCGGGCTGTAGACGATCACGCCTGTGCCGTTTGCCGCGCACCACGGGATCAGGTCGCTGGCCGCGGCGCGCTGGATCGCCGAAAACGGCGGCTGCAACGTGTCCACGTGCCCCAGCTGTTCCGCGGCCTGCAACTGCGCAAGATTGTGGTTCGACAGCCCGACCGCGCGGATCTTGCCGGCCTGCTTCAGATCCAGCAATTCCTGCCAGTACGCCTCCAGCGGCGTGCCATCGCCCGCCGGCCAGTGCATCTGGTACAGATCGATGCGCTCGACGCCCAGCCGCCGCAGCGACCCCTCAAGCTCGCGGCGGATGCTGGACGGCGTTCCCGTGCGACGCGGCATGGCCTGCGGCTGCTCCGGCGACCACGTCAAACCGCATTTGGTGAACACGTACGGACGCTCGCTGGCGGGCATCTGGGCCAGCGCCTGGCGCACGATCGCTTCGGAATGACCCAGCCCGTAGACGGCGGCGGTGTCGATCCAGTTGATGCCGCGGTCGATCGCATGCCGGATCGCCTTGATGGATTCCGCGTCGTCCTGCGGCCCCCAGCCCACTGCCCACCCATTGCCGCCCATTGCCCACGCGCCCAGGCCGATGCGCGTGATGGCCATGTCCGTGCGGCCAAGGGCGACGGTGGGAAACGCGGTGCTGCTCATGAAGAATGGCTCATGTGTCGATTTCCTTGCCGATCCGCGGCAACATTCCGTGCTGCGCGGGCGCAAAAAAACCGCGCGCCGCAAAAAAAATTTAGCCATTCACGATAGCACTTGCACAAGTCTTTGATTTTGTTGATTTCTGCACCAATCGCAGGCGCATGCCGCGGCGACCCCACCGCCAGAACCGTCCCAAATACGCCCTATCCAAGGCCATCGAACCCTCTTTTTTCGCAACTTTTTTGCTTTTTGCCGTGAAGCGACTTGCACGCCCAATTTAGTTCGTGCATAATCTCGTTTCTTCGCCAACGGCACTAAACAAAACCGGCAACGAAACAGCAAAAAACGCGCTCTAAACAGCGCGTTTAAAGCGAAAACGTTGAACGGATTGATTAGAGAAACGGGGGTATAGCTCAGCTGGGAGAGCGCTTGCATGGCATGCAAGAGGTCAGCGGTTCGATCCCGCTTACCTCCACCAGTCCAAAGCGAAGAGCAGTTCAGCAAGTCCAAGTCCCCTTCGTCTAGAGGCCTAGGACATCACCCTTTCACGGTGAGTACAGGGGTTCGAATCCCCTAGGGGACGCCAGTCTACTGGCATGCAGAAGTAGTGATGCAGTTGAAGTGATTATGTAGTTGAGTAAGCCGCTGCGGAGCGGTAGTTCAGTTGGTTAGAATACCGGCCTGTCACGCCGGGGGTCGCGGGTTCGAGTCCCGTCCGCTCCGCCAAAAGCTCTCTCGCTCAGAGTCTTTCAAGAGCTCCGTTTTCGGGGCTTTTTTGTTTTATAAGTGTGAGACCTTGTTGTTTGAAGTTTGGGACAGCAGGACGCCCTGGGGGTATAGCTCAGCTGGGAGAGCGCTTGCATGGCATGCAAGAGGTCAGCGGTTCGATCCCGCTTACCTCCACCAGTACGCAGTACAGTAGTAAAGTTGTTCGTTCCAGGTCCCCTTCGTCTAGAGGCCTAGGACATCACCCTTTCACGGTGAGTACAGGGGTTCGAATCCCCTAGGGGACGCCAGCTTCAGCTGGCAAGCAGTACAGGCTGTCTTGACACCACAGCATGGAAGTGAAGTTTGAAGTTATCAGTAAGCCGCTGCGGAGCGGTAGTTCAGTTGGTTAGAATACCGGCCTGTCACGCCGGGGGTCGCGGGTTCGAGTCCCGTCCGCTCCGCCAAGCACTTTGCGCTTACCGAACGCTGCTCGCAGCACGCACCTAAAGCTCCGGATTCCGGAGCTTTTTGCTTTTGCGCGTTCGTACTTGCTGCCGCGTTTACTTCCGCCACCCCATTCGCGCGGTGCAATCCCCTCTCGCTGTACCCCTTCCGCGAGACTCCTCCGTTTTGACCTCTGGACAGCACCGGCGCGCGGCTTCATGCTTGCGCGTAGACGCCATGCGAAGAAATAAGAGGCCTACGTGACCCCCAATGACGCCGCACCCCAAGCACATCGCCAACACCTGCAGAGCATTATCGCGGGCCTCAACGAGGGCATCATCCTGCTTGAGGCCGATGGCTCGATCGCCTGGGCCAACGCCAGCGCACTTGAGCTGCATGGCGCCGAATCAATGGAAGACCTGGGCGGCACGCCTGCGGGCTTTCGCAAGCGATATACGCTCACCTATCGCAACCATCACCGTGTGCCGGCACGCCAGTATCCGCTGGACCGTCTGGCGGCGGGCGAAGAGTTCGAAGACCTGCTGCTGGATCTGACCCGCAAGGACGATGACGAATTCGCGCGCAACCTGCTCGCGCGCGGCGTGAACCTGGACGATGGCGGCCCCATCCCCTATCGCGTGCTGATCCTGCATGACCAGACGGCACAGATCAACGCCGAGGAACGCTTCGAACGCGCCTTCTCGGCCAATCCGGCCCCCGCGCTGATTTGCCGGCTGTCCGACCTGCGTTACGTCAAAGTGAACCAGGGATTCCTGGAAATGACCGGCTACTCGCGCGACGCCGTGCTCGGCAAGTCGGCGTACGAACTGGACGTGCTGGACGGCAGCGACGAGAAAGAGACAGACGTGGCGCGGCTGGACGAAGGCAAGACCATCCCGCAGCGCGAAGGCGTGCTGAGGCTGCCCGACGGCAGCACCAAGTTCGTGGTGGTGGCCGGCCAGCCCATCGACATGAACGACGAGCCCTGCATGCTGTTCACGTTCATCGACCTGGAAGGCCGCAAGCGTACCGAAGAGGCGCTGCGCGAAAGCGAAGAGCGCTTCTCCAAAGCCTTCCAGCTGGCGCCCGTGCCGATGGCCGTCTGCGACGGCGTCACCTTGAATGTGCTGAACATCAATGACGCCTTTGCCGCGGCCACCGGCCTGACGTTGGATGACAAGGCCGAGCAGGATCTTGTCGAACTGGGGCTGCGGCCCTACGAAGGCATGCTGGCCGCCCTGAAACGCGGCGAGAGCGTCCGCAACCGCGAAGCGGTGATGGTCGCTCGGGACGGCGGCGAACTGGACTGCCTGGTGTCGGCCGAGCCGGTCATGATCGGGGGCTTGCGCCGCGTGCTGATCGTGATGCAGGACATTACCGAGCGCAAGCGGTCCGAGACCGAACTGCTGACGGCGATCGAGGCGGTGATGCAGGACACCTCCTGGTTCAGCCGCGGCATCATCGAGAAGCTGGCCCAGCTACGCCAACCCGCCCCCGCGACCCGCGATGTGGCGGAACTGGCCCAGCTCACGTCGCGCGAGCGCGAGGTCCTGGGCCTGCTTTGCCAAGGCCACGACGACGATGGCATCGCCAAGGCGCTCAAGCTGTCGCGCAACACCGTGCGCAATCACGTGGCCACGATCTACAGCAAGATCGGCGTGCATCGGCGTAGCGCCGCCATCGTCTGGGCGCGGGATCGGGGCATCACCGGCCACGAAAGCGCGCGCAACCGGGACAAACCGGCAAAAACTTGAGTGGCGCAGGTCGAATTTACAATTTGAATCAAAATATCCGACCCCTTCGCATCGGCGAAGATGCCGCCGAGTTAGAACGGCAGGCCGCTCAAAAGCGGCCATTTTCTTTGAAACAACCCCCAATTCCGCACTAAATCCCGCTTAATCGACCGCATTGCACAAAGCGGCCGCCCTTTCTTACGATCCGCCGATCCCGCCCCGGCCATCAGGCCAGCGGCCCCATCCCCGGTTCGAACGAAGGAGCCTCCGACCATGCAGACTGCGTACATTCCCGTCCCGACAGCGCCCAAGCGCCTGCCCGCCTCGGCATGGACTGCCGATGCCATCCTGGCGCTCTACGAGCTGCCGTTCATGGACTTGATGCACCGCGCGCAGCAGACGCACCGCGCCCATTTCGATCCCAACGTCATCCAGTTGTCGAGCCTGCTGTCGATCAAGACCGGCGGCTGTCCCGAGGACTGCGCTTACTGCCCGCAGTCATCGCACTACGACACCGGTGTGGACGCCGACAAGCTGATGCCGCTGGAAGACGTGGTGGCCGCGGCGCGCGCGGCGCAGGCTGGCGGCGCCCAGCGCTTCTGCATGGGCGCCGCGTGGCGCAGTCCCAAGCCGCATCACCTGGACGCCGTGGCCGAGATGGTCAGCGCAGTCAAGGCGCTCGGGTTGGAAACCTGCGTGACGTTGGGCATGCTGAGGGACGGCCAGGCCGAGCAGTTGAAGAACGCGGGCCTGGACTACTACAACCACAACCTGGACACCTCGCCGGAGTTCTACGGCAAGATCATCTCCACGCGCACCTACCAGGACCGTCTGGACACGCTGGACCGCGTGCGCGACGCCGGCATCAGCGTGTGCTGCGGCGGCATCGTGGGCATGGGTGAATCACGCCGCGAACGCGCCGGGCTGATCGCCCAGCTTGCCAGCATGGAGCCGTATCCCGAATCCGTCCCCATCAACAACCTCGTGCAGGTGGAAGGCACGCCGTTGTCCGACGTGGAGGCCCTTGATCCGTTCGAATTCGTGCGCACCATCGCGGTGGCGCGCATCGCGATGCCGCGCGCCGCCGTGCGGCTGTCGGCCGGACGCGAGGCGATGGACGATGCGCTGCAGGCGTTGTGCTTCCTGGCGGGCGCCAACTCCATGTTCTACGGCGACGCGCTGCTGACCACCGCCAATCCGCAGATGGCGGCTGACCAGCGCCTGCTGGACCGCCTGGGCATGCGGGTCGACGCCACCGCACACGACCACCAGGAAAAGACAGCATGCCGTTGACGCCCGGTGTTCTGTATCTGGCGGCCAGCGTGGCCTGCAGCGTCACTGTGGCCGTGATGCTCAAGCTGGCGAGGCGTTGGCAAATAGACGTGCGCCAGGCGATCGCCATGAACTACGCCGTGGCCGCCCTGCTCTGCTGGCTGATCCTGCGCCCCGACGCGGCGCGCCTCCTGGCGCCGCAAACGCCGTGGCTGGTGCTGGCCGCGTTGGGCGTATTGCTGCCCAGCATCTTCCTGGCCATGGCGGCCGCGTTGCGGCATGCAGGCATCGTGCGCAGCGACGCCGCGCAGCGCCTGTCGCTCTTCATTCCGCTCCTGGCCGCGTTCGCGTTGTTCGGGGAGCCGGTCACGGGGCGCAAGCTGGCAGCCATCGCGCTGGCCTTCGCCGCCCTCTTCTGCCTGCTGCGCCAGCCGCCGCGCATTCGGTTATCCGACGCCACCGCGGCCGAGGACCGGCGCGCGATGTGGTTGTGGCCGCTGGTGGTCTGGGCAGGCTATGGCGTGATCGACATCCTGTTCAAGCAGGTCGCGCGCACGGGGACCGCGTTTGCGGGCGGCCTGCTGCTGGCGTTCCTGTTGGCGGGCGCGCTGATGCTGGCGTATCTGCTGTGGCGACGCGTACGTTGGCAGGCGCGGCATCTGGCCGCCGGCGTGGCGTTGGGACTGGCCAACTTCGGCAACATCCTGACCTACGTGCGCGCCCACCAGTCGCTGCCCGAGCACCCCGCGCTGGTGTTCGCGTCAATGAATATGGGGGTGATCACGCTGGGCACCCTGGTGGGCGCCCTGGCGTTTCGTGAACCGCTCACGCGCGTGAACGTGCTGGGCATTGCGCTGGCGCTGTCCGCCATTTTGCTGATGACGCCCTGGTAGGGGCGTTTCAGGTGCCGGTGCGCCGCTGGCGTTCGGGTTCGGATTCGGCTTCGGATTCGGCGTCGTTGGATCCGTCCAACGGCGCTTCCGCAGCGATCGGCTCTGCGGGCGCCGGTTCCGCGACAACCTCTGGCGGGGCCGGCGCCGCGGACGGATCCGGCTGCACCATTTCCATGGCGATGTCGTTCTCGGGATCCACGCGCGGATCCAGCACTGCCGCCGCGGGCGAGCTTTGCAACGTGTCGGGCATGGGCACGAAGTGCGTCGGCGCCTCGTCGACCTGGTGCGCGCCGGTGACGCGCGTCGGCCGCACCTGCCAGACCAGAATCACGGCGCACGCCGAGATGAACACATAGTACATAGCGGGTCCGCCCAGCGACATCATCAGGCCCGCGATCATGGGCCCGACACAGGCGCCCAGGCCATACGTCATCAGCAACACCGCCGACAGGCTGACGCGCCGTTCGGATTCGACGTGGTCGTTGGCAAAGGCCGCGCCCAATGGATAGAGCGTGAACTGCAGGATGCCGAAGATGCAGGACATGGCCACCAGCGCCCAGAACGGCAACGCAATCCAGCCCCACATGACAGCGGGCAGCAAAACCAGCAGCAAGGCGTTGAAGCGGATGAGGCCCGCGCGGTTGATACGGTCGGACAGCCAGCCCATCGGCCACTGCGACAACAAGCCCGCGGTCACGGCGGCGGCGACGAAGATGGCGGCCTGCGACGTGGTCAGGCCATTTTTGGCGCCATAGACGGCGGCCAGGCCGTAAAACGCGCCGGACAGGTTGCCCGCCACGAACAGCACGGTCATCGACAGCGGCACTCGCCGCATGAAGAAGCGCACGTCCAGCGGCGCGGGCAGCGGCGTCGGCGGGTGGGACCGGGCCGTGACGGCAAGCGGCACGAGGCACAGCACGAGGCACATGGCGACCAGGGTAAGCGGGCGCAGGTCCAGCGTGGCGTAGGCCGTGAGCGCCAACTGGCCAAGTACGGTGCCCAGGCCGGAAACGACCATGTAGACAGAGAACACGCGGCCGCGCTGGTGGTTTTCGGTCTGTTCGTTGAGCCAGCTCTCGATGACCATGAACTCGGTCACCATGACGATGCCGGAGACGATGCGGAACACCAGCCACATGGGCATGGAGTCGACCAGCGTCTGCGCCAGGATCATGCTGGTGGCAATGGCCGCGCACGCGACGAACGCGCGGATGTGGCCGACGCGGATGATGAGCTTGTGTCCAAGCCGCGCGCCGCACACGAGCCCGAGGTAGTAGCCGGCGATCAGGGTGCCGATCCACACTTCGCTGACGGACTGCGCAGTCAGCCGCAGGCCCATGTAAGTATTGAAGAGACCCGTGCCGATAAGCATCAGCAAGGTCGCAAAATAAAGCGACGAAAACGATGAGATCGTGGAAAGCATGGCGTCGACAACCGCTGCTGGCGCTAGCGCTGCGGGCCGCCGGGG
>NZ_JCBANC010000028.1:0-80358 GCF_059760815.1 Achromobacter sp. 1012554356
GCCGCCACCACGCCGCGCTACCCCCGCCTACGGCAATGCCGTATAATTCCGCGCTGCCCCGCTATCCCCATTGGTGCGGCCGCCGGCTGAATCCTGCCGGCGGGCATAGACGCCGCACCGCCCCCTCCCAGTGATCGAGTTATGAAGAAGGCTGTACCGCCTGCCCGGCCCGTCCGGTGGCAGGCGTCGCATATCAGCGAAGCGCGCAATCGCGTGGGCCTGCCGCAGGCGGATTTCGCGGAGTTGTTGGGCGTGAGCGTGCGCACCTTGCAAGATTGGGAGCAAGGCCGGCGCAACCCCTCCGGCGCCGCGCAGACTTTGCTGCGCGTCGCCATGCTTCATCCGGAAACGCTGCGCCACCTGTCCTCCCAAGACGCCCCGGCCTGGCCCTGAACCTTTGACGATGACCCCGCCGCACGCCGAATGCCCGTGCGCGAACCTACGGTGAATTAGATTGGAAGTTATTGAACAATCCCGGCCCGGCAAAGGCGCCGGCACTGCCCCCAGCAACGGCAACAGCGCGACTCTCGACGCCATCACCGCCGCCGCGCAAGAGGCCAACCCCGGCCGCGCGCCGCGCGTCGGCTTCGTGTCGCTGGGCTGTCCGAAGGCGCTGGTCGACTCCGAACGCATCCTGACCCAGTTGCGCACCGAAGGCTACGAAGTCACGCCCGAGTACAACGACGCGGACGTCGTCGTCGTCAACACCTGTGGCTTCATCGACAGCGCCAAGGCCGAGTCGCTGGAAGCCATCGGCGAGGCCCTTGCCGAAAACGGCAAGGTCATCGTGACCGGCTGCATGGGCGTCGAGGAATCGGTGATCCGTGACGTGCACCCCAGCGTGCTGTCGGTGACCGGCCCCCAGCAATATGAAGAGGTCGTGCGCGCCGTGCACAGCGCAGCGCCCCCCCGCACGGACCACAACCCCTACGTGGACCTGGTGCCGCCGCAGGGCGTGAAACTCACGCCGCGCCACTATGCCTATCTGAAGATCTCCGAAGGCTGCAATCATCGCTGCAGCTTCTGCATCATCCCCTCGATGCGCGGCGACCTGGTCAGCCGTCCGGTCGGCGACGTGCTGAACGAAGCCGAGCGCCTGGTGAAGGCCGGCGTGAAGGAACTGCTGGTGATCTCGCAGGACACCAGCGCCTATGGCGTGGACATGAAGTTTCGCAGCGGCTTCTGGAACGGCCGCCCGGTCAGGACGCGCATGACCGAGCTCTGTATGGCCTTGTCCGAAATGGGCGTCTGGACGCGTCTGCACTACGTGTACCCGTACCCGCACGTGGACGAAGTGATTCCGCTGATGGCCGAGGGCAAGATCCTGCCCTACCTGGACATTCCGTTCCAGCACGCCAGCCCGCGCATCCTGAAGCTGATGAAGCGCCCGGCCTTCGAGGACAAGACGCTGGCGCGCATCAAGCGCTGGCGCGAAATCTGTCCGGACCTGACGATCCGCTCGACCTTCATCGTGGGCTTTCCCGGCGAAACCGAGGAAGACTTCCAGTACCTGCTGGACTGGATGCAGGAAGCGCAGCTCGACCGCGTGGGCTGCTTCCAGTATTCGCCCGTCGAAGGTGCGCCCGCCAACCTGCTGGACGATCCGGTGCCGGACGACGTCAAGCAGGACCGCTGGGAACGCTTCATGGCGCTGCAGCAGACCATCTCGGCCGAGCGTCTGGCGCTCAAGGTGGGCCGCGAGATCGACGTGCTGATCGACGAGGTCGATGAAGACGGCGCCGTGGGCCGCAGCGCGGCCGACGCGCCCGAGATCGACGGCTGCGTCTACGTCAGTTCCGACAAGCCCCTGCAACCGGGCGACATGGTGCGCGTGCGCGTCACCGATTCCGACGAATACGACCTCTGGGCCGACGCGATCTGATCCGGCTTCATGCAGACAAACGCCGTCCGGCGCATCGCGCGCCGGACGGCGTTTTGCATTGACGGCTTAACGCTGCGTCACTTATCCAGGAAGTCCGACAGATCGTCGGCGTGTTCCTCCTCGACCGCCAGGATTTCCTCCAGCAGACGACGCGTGGTGGAATCCTGTTCGCCGATGTATTCGATCATCTGGCGATAGCTGTCGATGGCGATCCGCTCGGCGATCAGGTTTTCCTTGATCATCTCTTCCAGCGTATTGCCTTCGACGTATTCCGAGTGGCTGCGCTCCAGCAGCCCCTTGGGCGACAGGTCCGGCTCGCCGCCGAGCTGCACGATGCGCTCGGACAGCTTGTCGGCGTGCTCCTGTTCCTGCGCCGCATGCTCGGCGAATTCCGCGGCAACGGGTTCGGCATTCAAGCCGCGGGCCATGAAATAGTGGCGCTTGTAGCGCAGCACACAGACCACTTCCGTGGCCAGCGCTTCGTTCAAGAGCTTGAGCACGGTTTCACGGTCGGCGCGATACGTGTCGGTGATGGCTCCGGACTCGATGTCCTTGCGCGCCTTGGCGCGGATCGCCTGCACGTCCATGTTGAACGGACGATTCGTTTGCTGCGGGGTGCGGGTTGCTTGTTCCATATCGTTAGCTCCTCTAGTCAGTGAAAGCAGCACGACGCTGGACTTCCAGTCGTTTTCGCAATATTCAGTCTACCGGCCGTGCCAGAACATGCTGTGTCCAAACATTGCCCGTGCCGCACGGCCCGGACTTGCTGCCCGCAAAAAGGCTCCTGCGCAACCTTGCGTAAACTATCGGCTTCGCGAAAGGCATCGTGACGCAATCTGTAACGCGGCCGGCAATTTCCCACCGTTTTTATGACTCTGAAGAATATCTGCGTGTATTGCGGCTCCAACCCGGGCACGCGCCCGGACTACGTCGAGCAGGCCCGCGTGCTGGCACGCGAACTCGTCAAGCGCGATCTGGGCCTCGTGTATGGCGGCTCGATCGTCGGCATCATGGGCGTGGTGGCCAATGAAGTGCTGGCTGGCGGCGGCCGCGTGATCGGCGTGATTCCCGAGCTGCTTCTCAAAAAGGAGCAGGCGCATCTGGGCCTGACGGAGCTTCACATGGTGCAGAACATGCACGAGCGCAAGGCGATGATGATGGAGAAGGCCGACGGCTTCATCGCCCTGCCCGGCGGCGCTGGCACACTGGAAGAGTTCTTCGAGGTCTGGACCTGGGCGCAACTGAACATGCACCAGAAGCCCTGTGGATTGCTGAACGTCGCCGGGTACTACGATGCCCTGATGCAATTTATCGACCACACCGTCGAAGAAGCATTCATCCGTCCCCAGCATCGCGACATGCTGGTGGTGGAAGAAGACCCCGCCTTGCTGCTGGATCGCTACGCCATTTACGAGCCGCCCAACGTCTCGAAGTGGTTTGATCCGGTCAGAAAGCCCTGACACCGACGCTTGAGACTTGAACGGAAGCCCCCCGCAATGCCCACCGATTCGTTGTTCCCCGCCTGCACCGAGTCCGTATTGCGCGACTATTTTCACGCCAAGGACGAGAACCGCCCGCATTACATGGCCCGCGCATTCGCGCCGGACGCGGCGCTGAAGATGGCGCTGCGCACGCAGGCCATCGCCTTTCCGCCCGAATCGCATGGCCTGGCCGCCATCACCGACACGCTGGTGCGCAAGTTCGGCCAGACCTACGACAACGTCTACACCTATTACCTGTCGCGCCCCGACGCTGACGCACGCCTGTCCGAGTACCACTGCGACTGGCTGGTCGGCATGACGGAAAAAGCCACCGGCAACGTGCGCGTGGGCTGTGGCCGCTACGACTGGGAGTTTCAGCCCGATCCGTATCGCGCCAAACGCCTGACCATCACGATCGAAACCATGGTGAGCCTGCCGCCCGGAAATACGGCCGCGGTGTTCGGCTGGCTGCTGGCCCTGGACTACCCCTGGACCAGCGCGGCGCGCGTGGTCGCCGGCGCCCCGCCGCTTGAAGACCTGGCGCCGGTCGTGCACTATCTTCTTCACCCGCACGGCGTGTAGGGCTCGCGCAAGGCGCCTGTGAAACGGGCGTCCTTGCCCGGCCTGCCGGCACTGGATTCCAAGAATTGAAATACGACATTGCAGCCTTCGACTTTGACGGAACCCTGGCAGACACCATGCCGTGGTTCAACTCCATCCTCAACACCGTGGCGGACAAGTACAACTTTCGCCAGATCGATGCGGCCGAACGCGAGCAACTGCGCAGCCGCGATGCGATGGAGATCTTGAAGTACCTGAACATCCCGCTGTGGAAGCTGCCAGCGATCATGACGCACGTGCGCTCGCTGATGCAGGAGATCGACCCCAGCGTCCAGTTGTTCGACGGCATCCCCGAAGCGCTGGCCCGCCTGAAGGCGAGCGGCCTGCGCCTGGCGGTGGTCAGCTCCAACTCTGTCGAGAACGTGCGGCGCGTACTGGGCGAAGAAACCGCCGCGCTCTTTGACGACTACGAATGCGGCACCGACCTGTTCGGCAAGGCCGCCAAGATCGACCGCTTGCTCAAGCAACACGGCACCGCGCCGGAGCGCTTTCTGCTGGTGGGCGACGAGATGCGCGACATCGACGCGGCCCGCAAGGCGGGCGTGCGCGTCGGATCGGTCGCCTGGGGCTACAACCACCCGGACGCCCTGCGTGGCCGCGGCCCCGATGAACTCTTCCTGACGGTCGAAGACCTTCCCAACGCACTGGCGTAACGCCCAGATCCCATGCACACCGATCCCGCCCACCTGATTACCGACGCCAGCACCCTGCAAGCGCTTTACGGTTCGCCCGGCGAAGCCTCCCTGAAAAAGGAGGTGGACCATGTGCATCCGCACTACCGCGCGTTCATCGAGGCCGCGCCCTTCGCGCTGCTGGCGACCGCGGGTCCGGACGGGCTGGACGCGTCCCCGCGCGGCGATCCTGCGGGGTTCGTCGTGGTGGAAGACGAGAAGACGCTGCTGTTGCCCGACCGCCGCGGCAACAACCGCGTGGACAGCCTGCTCAACGTCATCGCCGATCCGCGGGTGGCCCTGCTGTTCCTGGTGCCGGGCGTGGGCGAGACGCTGCGGGTCAACGGCGAGGCGCGCATCAGCGTCGACCCCGCACTGCTGGCGCGCTTCGAGATGGACGGCAAGCTGCCGCGCTCCGTGCTGATCGTCGACGTGCACAAGGTCTACTTCCAGTGCTCTCGCGCGCTGCTGCGCTCGCGCCTGTGGGATCCGGAAACGCAGATTCCGCGCACCGCGCTGCCCAGCGTCGGCCGCATGCTTTCCGATCTGACGTCCGGCACCTTTGACGGCGTGGCCTACGACCGCGACCTGCCCGCCCGTGTGGCCAGTTCGCTCTACTGAACCCGGAGGCGCGCATGGCACGCAACGTGGAGATCAAGGCGCGAGTCGACAGCCTGGACGCCATCGAACATCTGGCCGCGGCGCTGTCCGGCAATGAGCCCACGTTCGTGGACCAGGACGACACCTTCTTCACGTGCGTCAATGGCCGCCTGAAACTGCGCGCCTTCGCGGACGGCTCGGGCCAACTGATCTTCTATCAGCGCGCCGACGACTGCGGCCCCAAGGAAAGCTTCTACGTCATCTCGCCCACGGACGAACCCGATTCCCTGCGCGAAGCCCTGTCGCATGCGTACGGCGTGATCGGCCGCGTGAAAAAACACCGGACGGTGTTCATGGCCGGACGCACCCGCATCCATCTGGACCGGGTGGAAGGGCTGGGCGAATTCCTGGAACTGGAAGTGGTGCTGCGCGAGGACGAAACCGTCGAGGCAGGAATGGAAGAAGCCCGCACGCTGATGGCCGGGCTGGGTGTCGCGCCCGAGCAATTGCTGTCGGGCGCCTACCTGGATCTGCTGGCGGCGCGCCGCAAGGGCTGATCCCTCGCGCGCCGCCGGACGTGATCTGCCTTGGGGCGGGTTCAGGCCGGCTGCCAGCCGCGCACGAACACATCCACGGGTTGGCGCTTGCCGCCCGCCTTTTGCAGCTCAAGCAGGCGCAGCACGCCCTGGCCGGTGGCGATGTCGATGCCCGCCGCATCGACGCGCAGCACGCTGCCCGGTGCGGCAGTGGTGGCCTCAGCCAGCGCCTCGGCGCGCCAGACCTTCACCGCATCGGGCAGTCCCGGCAAACGGATGCTGGCGCCGGGCACCGGATTGAAGGCGCGCACGCGGCGCGCCAGCAATTCGGCCGGCTGGGTGCAATCGAGCGCGGCTTCCGCCTTGTCCAGCTTGGCCGCGTAGGTCACGCCGTCTTCCGGCTGCTTGCGCGCGGTCAGGCCGCCCTTGGCCAGCGCGTCCAGCGCCTCGACGATGGCTTCGCCGCCGGCCAGCGCCAGCGCGTCGTGCAACTGCGCTGCATTGGTGTCGTCAGAAATCGGCACGATGCGTTCGAGCAGCATGTCGCCCGTATCCAGGCCCTCGTCCATCTGCATGATGGTGACGCCGGTGCGCGCATCGCCCGCTTCGATGGCGCGCTGGATCGGCGCCGCGCCGCGCCAGCGCGGCAACAGGCTGGCGTGGATGTTCAGGCAGCCCAGGCGCGGAAGGTCCAGCACCCATTGCGGCAGGATCAATCCGTACGCGGCCACCACCATGACATCGGGCGCCACGCTTTCCAGCAGGGCGCGCGCTTCGGCGGCCTCATCGGGATAGCGGCCATCTAGACGCAGGCTGCGCGGCTGAGCGACGGCAATGCCGGCATCCAGCGCGGCCTGCTTGACCGGACTGGGCGTGAGCTTCAAGCCCCGCCCCGCCGGCCGGTCGGGCTGCGTCATGACCAAGGGGATTTCGTGGCCGGCGGCCCGCAGGGCGTCGAACGCGATACGGGCGAATTCCGGAGTGCCGGCAAAAACGATGCGCATGAGGGTGACAGCAGAAGAGGTGAACGAAGGCGGCAGGGCGAAAATGGGCCGAAGTCCGGCCCGGGGTCAGGCGCGCAGCGCTTCGCGCTCGGCCTTCTTGAGCCTCGTCTTGATGCGGTTCTGCTTGAGGTTCGACAGGTATTCGACGAACACCTTGCCTTCCAGGTGATCCAGCTCGTGTTGCACGCACACGGCCAGGAGGCCGTCGGCTTCGAACTCGAACGGCTTGCCGTCGATGTCCAGCGCCTTGCAGCGGATGCGCGACGCGCGTTCCACTTCGTCGTAGACGCCGGGCACGGACAGACAGCCTTCTTCGTAGATCTTGTAGTCGTCGCTGCGCCAGGTGATCTCAGGATTGATCAGCGTCAGCAGTGCATTGCTGTCTTCGGACACGTCGATCACGACCACGCGCTCATGCACGTCGACCTGCGTCGCGGCCAGGCCGACACCCGGCGCGTCGTACATGGTTTCGGCCATGTCGCGCACGAGTTGGCGGATGCGGTCGTCGACCTCGGCAACCGGCTTGGCTTTTTTGTGCAAGCGCGGGTCCGGGTAGCGAAGGATTGGAAGTAAAGCCATTGAATGGGGATGCCAGTAGGAATGCTTGTTCGAGAGTTTAATTCATTAGAGTCTTGATTTCTAATAGTTTTCGGCTAATTCCGGCATTGCGGACATTGCTACGGCACCCATTTTTCAGGCATTCCAGCGACGGGCTCACTAGACGCATATCCATCCACCCGTCGCCCGCGGCCGCGCGCGGCGCATGCGACACTCTCGGACCCCCGGCGCCTTTTCCGCGTCCTTTTCCGCCCGTTTCATGCCGCTGACGCAAACCTCCGAAGAACTCGCCGCCTGGCTGCGGCTGTCCCTCGAACCCAACATCGGTTCGGCCACCGCCTGCATGCTGCTCAGCGCGCTGGGTCTGCCCGACCAGATCTATGCGCAACGCGCCACCGCGCTGTCGCGGCACGTGCCCGAAGCGCTGGCGCGGCAATTGGCGGCGCCCATGCCGGCAGACATGGCGGAACAGGTGGAGCGCGCGCTGGAATGGGTGCAGGCGCCCGGCCGCCACATCCTGACGCTGGCTGAGCCCACCTATCCGCAAAGCCTGCTGACGATCGCCGATCCGCCGATCCTGCTCTACGTCGCGGGCGATCCCGCCTTTCTGCAGGGACCGTCGCTGGCGGTCGTGGGCGCGCGCAACGCCACGCCCGGTGGCCAGGAAAACGCGCGCGCCTTTGCCCGGCATCTGGCGGGCAACGGCTGGCGCGTCGTCAGCGGCCTGGCGCTGGGCATCGACGCCGCCGCGCACGAGGGCGCGCTGGATGCCGGCCCGCAAGGCGCCGGCACCGTGGCGGTCATGGGGACGGGCATCGACCGCATCTATCCGGCCAGCCATCGCGATCTGGCGCATCGCATCGCGGCGCACGGCGCGCTGGTGTCCGAGCTGCCGCTGGGCACCGGCGCGCGGCCCCAGCATTTTCCCAAGCGCAACCGCATCGTGGCGGGCCTGGCGCGCGGCGTACTGGTGGTGGAGGCAGCCAAGCAGAGCGGATCGCTGATCACGGCGCGGCTTGCCGGCGAATGCGGGCGCGAGGTCTTCGCCATCCCGGGTTCGATTCATTCGCCGCTGTCGCGCGGCTGCCATGCCTTGATCCGCCAAGGCGCCAAGCTGGTCGAAACCGCCATGGACATCACCGATGAACTCGGCGGCGGGCCCACGCCGGCGCGGCCCTCGCCCAAGGAGGCCGTGCCTGCCGCCCCCCCGTCGCATCCGGTGCTGGACGCGTTGGGATTCGACCCGCTGCACCTGGATGCCATCCAGGCGCGCTGCGGGCTGGAAACCGCCGCCCTGCAGACGCAACTGGTCGAACTGGAATTGCAGGGCCACATCGCCCGGCTGGACGATGGCCGCTACCAGCGTTTGCACTAGCACTGCAACGGGGCCGGATGCGATGGCGCTAATATGTTCGGCAGCGCCGCAGCCTTGTAGCGCCGGTCACCCAATACCGATACAGGAAGAGACATGGCATTGCCCTCCCGCGTGAAGATCGTCGAGGTATCGCCTCGCGACGGACTGCAGAACGAAAAGGAATTCGTCCCCACCGACATCAAGGTGGAACTGGTCAACCGCTTGGCCGCCGCGGGCTTCCCCAATGTGGAAGCCGCGTCGTTCGTGTCGCCCAAATGGGTGCCGCAGATGGCCGACGGCGCCGACGTGATGGCGCGCATCGAGCGCCGTCCCGGCACCATCTATTCGGTGCTGACGCCGAACATGAAGGGCTTTGAAGCGGCGCTGGCCGCCCGCGCGGACGAAATCGTGATCTTCGGCGCCGCCAGCGAGGCCTTTTCCCAGAAGAACATCAATTGCTCCATCGCCGAATCCATCGCGCGCTTTGAACCCGTGGTGCAAGCCGCGCGCGAAGCCGGCATCCGCGTGCGCGGCAGCATCAGCTGCGCGCTGGGCTGTCCCTACCAGGGCGAAGTCCCCGTCGAAGCCGTGGTGGACGTGGCGCAACGCTACCTGGCGATGCAGGTGGACGAGATCGACGTGGCCGACACCATCGGCGTCGGTACGCCCAAGCGCGTGCGCGAAGTGATGGCCGCCGTCACGCGCGTCGTGGACCCGGCGCGTGTGTCCGGCCATTTTCATGACACCTATGGCCAGGCGCTTGCCAACATCCTGGCAGCGCTGGAGAGCGACATTTCCATCTTCCACACCTCGGTGTCCGGCCTGGGCGGCTGCCCCTACGCCAAGGGCGCCACCGGCAACGTCGCGACGGAAGACGTGCTGTACATGCTGCGCGGCCTGGACATCGACACGGGTGTGGACTTCGACGCCGTGGTCGACATCGGGCAATGGATGTCCGCACATCTGAACCGCAAGGGTTCCAGCCGCGCCGGCAACGCCATTGCCGCCAAGCGCGCAGCTTGATCCCGGCTGCATGACCCGCACCGCATGACCACACAGAATGCCCCCTCCGCGCCCGAAGACCTCGCGGCGCTGCTCCGCGCCATCGGCCCGTTGCCCCTGTCGGGCCAGGCCTGGCCGGACTGGGTGCGCATTCTGACGTGGGTGTTGCTCGCCGTGCTGGGCGTGCAGGTGGTGACCACCGCGATCCGCGCGCCCTCGCAGCCTTTCGACACGCTATTGGCAGTGGCCGTGGTGCTGTGCTTCGTGGCGCTGCTGTTCGTGTCGTGGCACATGCAGACGTCCATCACCACGATCGACGACCGCGGCATTAGCCAGACCTGGTTCACCCGGCGCGAAGTGGCCTGGGAAGACGTGCGCCTGGCGCGGTTTGTGCCGATGGTGTTTTCGAAGCGGCTTGTGGTGTTCACGCATCGGGGCAAGCCGGTGATTTTTCAGGGCGGCACGCGGGAACTGCGGGCGGCCTTTGTGAAGATCGCCCAGTTGTATAAAAGTTCTTAAGCCCTGCGTGTCTGACAAGCCCCATTTTCTGCGTGTCTGACACCGGCCATACCTAAACTCTGCGTGTCTGACACCTTGCGTGTCTGACACCAGCCATATCTAAACTCTGCGTGTCTGACACCTTGCGTGTCTGACACCAGCCATACCTAAACTCTGCGTGTCTGACTCCTTGCGTGTCTGACACCAGCCATATCTAAACTCTGCGTGTCTGACACCTTGCGTGTCTGACACCAGCCATATCTAAACAACCGTCAAGACAAAGACGACCGTCAACACCATGACGGCCGCCAAAGTTAGCCGGTGTCAGACACACAAGGTGTCAGACACGCGGGGTTATCTGATAGGCAACGCGTACATCAACCCGCCTTGCGTCCACTGCGCATTCAATCCGCGCTTGATCTTCAGCGGACTTCCCTCGCCCACGTTCCGCTCAAAACTCTCGCCGTAATTACCCACCTGCTTGACGATGTTGTAAGCCCACTTCTCGTCCAGCCCCAGATTGGCGCCGCTACCCGGCGTAACCCCCAGGATGCGCTTGATGTTGGGGTTGGCGCTCTTGGCCTGTTCGTCCACGTTCTTGGACGTCACGCCGTATTCCTCGGCTTCGATCATGGCCGACAGCGACCAGCGCACGATGTTCAGCCACGCGTCGTCGCCCTGGCGCACGAAGGGGCCCAGCGGCTCCTTGGAGATGATTTCGGGCAGCACGACGTAATCGTCGGGGTTCTGCAGCTTGGAAATCCGGATCGACGCAAGGCCCGACGCATCGGTCGAAAACACGTCGCAGCGGCCGGACGCGAACGCGTTGACGACTTCGTTGAAGGTTTCGATGACGACCGGCTTGTAGGTCACGTTGTTGGCGCGCGCCCAGTCGGCCAGGGTGTTTTCGTTGGACGTGCCGGTCTGCAGGCAGACCGTGGCGCCGTTGATTTCCTTGGCGCTTTTGACGCCTAGTGACTTGGGCACCAGGAAGCCCTGGCCGTCATAGAAGTTGATGCCGGCGTGGATGATGCCCAGCGCCGTGTCGCGCTGCTGCGTCACGGTGGTGTTGCGCGTCAGCACGTCGACCTCGCCGGACTGCAGCGCGGTGAAGCGTTGCTGCGAATTGAGCGGGACCACCTTGATCTTGTTCGCGTCGCCGAACACCGCGGCGGCAATGGCGCGGCACAGGTCCACGTCCAGGCCCTGCCACTTGCCCTGCGCATCAGGGGCGGAAAAACCCGCGAAACCCGTGGTCGTGCCGCAAGCCACGGCACCGCGCTGTTTCACGACGTCCAGCGTTGCCGCCTGCGCGCCCTGCGCTGCCGCCATCAAGAGCGCCGCGCCCACCAACCCTTTTGCAATGTTCATGACCTCAATTCCTTTCTGCTACCGGGCGCGAAAGCCCGCCAAGGCAAGAAGCTTATAGACATGAAGCGCCCCCGCCAAATAACGAGCGCTTATTTAGGTATGCCGCCGGCGGGTGCCGGCGGCCTGCGCAGAAAGGATAGCAATGCGGGGCGGGCGTGGCGCTGCGCGCCGTCAAGCCGCCAGCGAGATCGACACCGGTTCGTTGGCCTGGCACGCATCCAGCGCGCGGCCCAGGCGGACCATGCCCTGCGCGATCTGGCTTTCGTTCATGGTGGCAAACGACATGCGCATGGCGAAGAGATCCGCCTTCGCCGCGTCGGCGTAAAACGCCTTGCCGGGCACATAGACCACCTCGTGCTCGATGGCGTAGGGCAAGAGACGCGTCGCATCCACATCGCCCGTCAGCCGCGCCCAGAAGAACATGCCGCCCTCGGGCTTGCTGAACGTGATGCGGCCGTCGAGCTCCCGCGCCAGCGCGTCGGCCATGGCAGCGCAGCGCAGGCCATAGGCGGCGCGGATGCGCGGCACGTGTTCGTCGTAGCGGCCGTTGGCCAGATATTGGGCGACGATTTCCTGGATCCAGGCCGAGGACGCCATGTCGTCAGCCGCCTTGGCGCCAACGCAGCGGCGGCGGATCTCGGGCGGCGCGACCAGCCAGCCGATGCGCAGCGCGGGCGCCATCGTCTTGGACATGCTGGCCATGTACACCGCCCAGTGGCGGGCTTCGCCCTCGGCCAGCGCCGCGATGGGCGGCACGGCTTCGCCGGCAAAGCGCAGTTCGCTGTAGGGGTCGTCCTCGACGATCAGGAAGCGGTGCTTGACGGCCAGCTCCAGCAAGCGCAGCCGGCGCTCGCGCGTCAGGGTGGCGCCGCAGGGATTCGAGAACGTGGCGACGACGCAAACCATCTTGGGTTTCACGCGCGATGCCAGTTCGTCCAGCGCGTCCACGTCGATGCCATCGGGGCCCGACGGCACGGTATGCACCGTGGCGCCCGTGTAGCGCAAGGCCTGCACGGAGTTCGGGAACGCCGGCGACTCGATGATGGCGTGGTCGCCCGGCTGCAGCATCACGCGGGTCAAGAGCGCCAGCGCCTGCTGCGAGCCGCCCGTCACAACCAGTTCCGTGTCGGCATTGCAGTGCAGGCCGCGCGCCGCGGACAGGCGCGCCAGCTCGTGCCGCAGGCTGGCCTGGCCGTCGATGTTGGAATATTGCAGGCAAGCGCCCAGCCGGGCCGTGACCTGCGACGAAGCGATCGACAAGCCGTCGACGTCGAACAATTCCTGGGCCGGATAGCCGCCGGCCAGCGAAATGGTGCCCGGACGCATGGCGTAGGGCATGAGCGATCGGATGGGCGAGGCGGGGGGATTCAGGAAGGGCGTGGCAAAGACGTATTCGGGCGCTGCACTGGACATGGCGTGGGGGCTGAGTAGGAGGGAAACGTGTCGCCCGAATGGGCGGCGCCGGACGGCATAGAACTTTGAAATATAAACAAATCTCCGCAAATTCTAAGCCTGCCAATCAGACAGGGTCAACGGCGGGTTTGAAGGCGGCGGATACCCGTGCGGCAGCAGGCCCGAAACACGTCCTACACTATGGGACTTCCTGTTTTTGCCAGAGAACCGCATGACCGCCGAAGACACCATGGCCGGGCGCCTCGCCCAGATCCAGCAACGCATCCGAGAGGCCTGCGAGCGCGCGGGCCGCGCCCCCGGCAGCGTGAATTTGCTTCCCGTCAGCAAGACCTTTGGCGAGGACGCCATCCGCGAGGCGATGGCGCTGGGCCTGAAGCGCTTTGGCGAAAACAAGACACAAGAGATCCGCCAGAAGGCCGCCGCGTTCGAAGGCGACGGGCTGCAATGGGTGCTGATCGGCCACCTGCAGACCAACAAGGCCAAGGACGCCGCCCGCGACGCCGCCGAAGTGCAATCCCTGGACCGAGTGGAGCTGGCCGACGCCCTGCACCGGCGTCTCCAAAATGAGGGCCGCACCCTGGACGTGCTGGTGCAGGTCAAGACCTCGTCCGAGCCCAGCAAGTTCGGCATGGAGCCCCAGGAGGTCTCCCCGTTCCTGCGCCGCATTGCCTCGGAATACCCGACGCTGCGCGTGCAGGGCCTGATGACCCTCGCGGTCAACTCGCCTGATGCCAACGAAGTCCGCGCGTGCTTTCGCGCGCTGCGCGAGCTGCGGGATGGACTGGTCCGGGAGAACATTCCCGGCGTGTCGCTGGATCGCCTGTCGATGGGCATGAGCGGCGACTTTGAACTGGCTATCGAGGAAGGCTCGACGGAGGTCCGCATCGGTTCGGCCATCTTCGGCGCACGGCATTATCCCGACCCGCAATAGGGCAGACGGGCGGTGAGCGGAAGGGGCCCAATGCACGGGCCCCTTTTTGCGTAGGCGCGAGGCATAATAGCGACGCAAAAAATGCGGCGAAAGTTGACGTCGATCAACACGCGGACGCCGCGCTCACGATACCCCGCACGAGGAGACACTTCATGCACAAGCACGCAAAGCGCCTGCTGGCGCTTGCCGCCCTGTCGCTGGCCGCCACCGCGGCCGCAGCCCAATCCTGGCCCACGCAACCGGTCCGCTGGATCGTTCCCTACCCTGCCGGCGGCGGCACCGACGTGGTCGCACGCACGGTCGCGAGCAGCCTGGAAAAGACGCTCGGCCAGACCATCGTGGTCGAGAACCGTCCGGGCGCCGGCACGATCATCGGCGCCACGGCCATCGCCCAGGCGGAACCGAATGGCTACCTGGTGGGCACCGCCGACTCCGGCACGCTGGCGTTCAATTCGTCGCTGTACGCCAAGCTGTCCTACGACCCCGCCAAGTTCACCTACATCGGCGGCATCGCCAAGTTCCCGCTGCTGCTGGCCGTGAACGTCAACTCGCCGTACAAGACGGTCGAAGACGTGCTCGCCGCGGCCAAGAAGGAACCGGGCAAGCTGACGTCGGCCTCCGCCGGCGCGGGCTCGCCGCATCACCTGGCGCTGGAGCTGTTCAAGCAGCGCACCGGCGCTAACGTCCTGCACGTCCCCTACAAGGGCGCCGCGCCCGCCATCCAGGATCTGCTGGGCGGCCAGGTGGACATGATGTTCATCGATCTGGGCTCGGGCCTGCCCAACGTCAAGGCCGGCAAGCTGCGCGTACTGGCCGCCGCCACGCCCGAACGCGTGACGGTGCTGCCGGATGTCCCGACGATGGCCGAACAGGGCGTCGCCAACTTCACGGCCTACGCCTGGCAAGGCCTGGTTGGCCCGGCCGGTCTGCCTGAAGCGGTGGTGAAGAAGCTGTCCGCCGATCTGGACGCCACGCTCAAGTCGCCCGCGGTGTCGCAGAAGATGCTGGACATGGGCGTCATCCCCATGCCGATGTCGGCGCAGGACTTCAAGACGTATGCCGATCAGGAGCGCAGCGCCTGGGCGGACGTCATCAAGAAGGCGAACATCAAGCTGGAGTGATCGCCCCCGGCGTCATCCGGCAAGGCAAAAAGCCGCAGTCAGTCGACTGCGGCTTTTTCGTGGGCGTGCTTGGGACGGTGTCAGACACCCGGCGGAGACGGTCGTCAAATTGTGACGCCATCTCAACGGGTGTCGGACACCTGGGTCGCAAATGACGCCCTGATGCCCGGATCAGCCAGCCACTACAGGAATCTGCCGCGGCTGTGCCTCACGCACGCGCGGGATGCGCAGCGTCAGGAGGCCCTGCTTCAGGCTGGCGCTGATCTGCGCGCGGTCAAACTCCTGCCCCAGCCGGAACGACCGGCGATAGAGCGGCGCACGCATTTCGCCCAGCACCAGCCGCAGGTCGCTCGGCGTGTCGACCGAGGCTTCGCCTTCTATCTGCAGCACGTCGGCCTCGACGTTGATGCGCAGCCTTTCCTTGGACACGCCGGGCAGGTCCGCCAGCAGCGTGATGCCTTCCTTGTCCTCGAAGATATCCACGGTTGGCACGGTCACGCTGCGCCCGTCGCGCTTATCGGAAACGGCCGCTTCGGCGGGCACGGTCAGGTCTTTGCGTTCATTCATGATCGATACTCCTATGCGGTTGCGTTAGCGGGTCACTGCACGGTCACGGTGCGCGGCTTGGCCGATTCGCGGCGCTTGATGGAAATGGCCAGGCAGCCATCCGTATAACGCGCCTGCACATTGTCGGGATCCGCGTCCGCGGGCAGCTCGATGATGCGCGTGTAGCGGCCCTGCGTGCGTTCCCGCGCGTAATAACGGGCGCCTTCGGGCAGCGCCTGCGGCTTGCGTTCGCCGCTGATGGTCAGCAGGCTCTTCTCGATGGACACGTTCAGGCCTTCGGGTTCCATCCCGGGCACAAAGGCCACGACTTCTATGGAATCGCCCGACACGCCCACGTTTACCGGCGGAAAGTACGCCTGCGGCGTGGCCCGCAAGGCGGCAGGCACGCCGGCATTGCGCAGCACGCGGCCCATGTGTTCCTGGATCGCGTCGAACGCGCTGGCAAAGCCACTATCGTTGAAGGGAAAGTTGCTCATGAAGATCTCCTCGAACGAAAAAAGGGACCGACGCAGACCCATCACAGCCGCGATGCCGGCGACCGCAGGTCTGATCGCTTCAGTCCGAGTATGGGATCGGTTTTTGGCGTTTCAAGAGGTCTATGCGACCCGGCTGAACACGCGACGCCCGCTGCCCGGAAGCACAAAAAAAACCGCGGCCATCGCTGGCCGCGGTTTCTGTTTGGTGCGTGCTGACGCCTACACCAGGACCCGTTCGATCCCGCCCGCGTTCGCACGGCGCACGTAGTCTTCCATCCAGCCTTCGCCCAGGATGTGGCGGGCCATCTCGACCACGATGTAGTCGGCCTCCATCTTGGTGTCGCCCTCGTAGCGCGACAGGCCCTGCAAGCACGACGGGCACGAAGTCAGGACCTTCACGTCCCCCGTGAAGCCATCGCTGCGCATCGCGGCGTCGCCCTTGAGCAGTTCTTCCTGCTTGCGGAAGCGCACCTGCGTGGAAATGTCGGGACGGCTGACCGCCAGCGTGCCCGACTCGCCGCAGCAGCGGTCGCTCTTGACCGCGCCATCGCCCACCAGCGCGCGCACCGTCTTCATGGGCTCCTGCAGCTTCATCGGCGTGTGGCAGGGGTCGTGGTACATGTAGCGCACGCCCTTGGCGCCTTCCAGCTTGATGCCCTTTTCCAGCAGGTATTCGTGGATGTCGATCAGCCGGCAGCCCGGGAAGATCTTTTCGAACTCATACCCGGCAAGCTGGTCGTAGCACGTGCCGCAACTGACCACCACGGTCTTGATGTCCAGGTAGTTCAGCGTGTTGGCCACGCGATGGAACAGCACCCGGTTGTCGGTGATGATCTGCTCGGCCTTGTCGGTCATGCCGTTGCCGCGCTGGGGATAGCCGCAGCACAGGTAACCCGGCGGCAGCACGGTCTGCACGCCCGCATGCCACAGCATCGCCTGCGTGGCCAGGCCGACCTGCGAGAACAGGCGTTCGGAACCGCAGCCCGGGAAATAGAACACCGCTTCCGTGTCGGCCGTGGTGGCCTTCGGGTCGCGGATGATCGGCACGTAGTTCGCGTCTTCGATATCCAGCAGCTTGCGCGCGGCCTGCTTGGGCAATCCGCCGGGCATCTTCTTGTTCACGAAGTGAACCACCTGCTCGCGCAGCGGCGGCTTGCCCACCGTGGCCGGCGGCTTGGCGGTCTGCTTCTTGACCAGGCCGGAGAACAGGTCGTGCGCGGCGCGCTGCACCTTGTAGCCCACGCCCACCATCGCCTTGCGGGTGGCGTTGATGGTGGCCGGATCCTTGGCGTTCAGGAAGAACATGGCGCTGGCCGTGCCCGGATTGAACGACTTGCGGCCCATGCGGCGCAGCACGGCGCGCATGTTCATCGACACGTCGCCGAAGTCGATATCGACCGGACAGGGGTTGTAGCACTTGTGGCAGACGGTGCAGTGGTCGGCCACGTCCTCGAACTCTTCCCAGTGCTTCAGGCTGACGCCGCGACGGGTCTGTTCTTCGTACAGGAAGGCCTCGACCAGCAGCGACGTCGCCAGGATCTTGTTGCGGGGCGAATACAGCAGGTTCGCGCGCGGCACGTGGGTGGCGCACACGGGTTTGCACTTGCCGCAGCGCAGGCAGTCCTTGATGGACTCCGAGATGGCGCCGATGTCGCTCTGCTGCATGATCAGCGACTCGTGGCCCATCAAGTTGAAGCTGGGCGTCCAGGCGTGGCGCAGGTCCGCGCCGGGCATGAGCTTGCCGGCGTTGAAGTGGCCGTTGGGGTCCACACGCCGCTTGTAGTCCTGGAACGGGGCCAGTTCGGCTTCGGTCAGGAACTCGTACTTGGTCAGGCCGATGCCGTGCTCGCCCGAAATCACGCCGTCCAGGTCGCGCGCGATCTGCATGATGCGCTCGACGGCGGCATGCGCCTCGCCCAGCATTCCGTAGTCGTCCGAGTTGACCGGAATGTTGGTGTGCACGTTGCCATCGCCGGCGTGCATGTGCAGCGCGACGAACACGCGGCTCTTGAGCACGCGGCCATGGATGGCGACGAGCTCGTCGACGATCTTCTTATAGGCCGCGCCCGAGAAGGCGCGCTGCAGGCCGGCCAGCACTTCGGTCTTCCACGACACGCGGATGGTGCGGTCCTGCACCACGTCGAAGACGCGGGCGGCGGGTTGAGCGGCCAGGCGTGCGGTCAGCGTGGCGTGAAGCTCACCCAGGCCAAGGCCTTCGAGCTGCGGCAGCGCGTCGCCCAGCGGCAGGTCCAGATTGTCCAGCAGCCACTGCCAGCGCTGGCGCGTCGCGGCGATCAATTCGATCGCCTGACGCGTGCGCTCGGCCAGCACCTCGGCGCGCGTGGTTTCGATGTCGGCGTCGTCGATCTTGCCGACCGGCAGCGGCGTGCACAGGTAGGCATCCAGTTCGCCCAGCAGCTTGAGCTTGTTGCTGGTCGACAGTTCGATGTTGATGCGCTCGATGTGATCCGTGTATTCGCCCATGCGGGGCAGCGGGATCACGACGTCTTCGTTGATCTTGAAGGCATTGGTGTGACGCGCGATCGCGGCGGTGCGCGAGCGGTCCAGCCAGAATTTCTTGCGCGCCTCGGGGCTGACGGCGACAAAGCCCTCGCCGTGGCGCGTGTTGGCCAGACGAACGACTTCGCTGGCGGCCGCGGCCACCGCGTCGTCGTCATCGCCGACGATGTCGCCGATCAGGACCATCTTGGGCAGCACGCCGCGCTTGCTCTTGGTGGCGTAGCCCACCGCGCGCAGATAGCGTTCGTCCAGGTGCTCCAGGCCGGCCAGGATGGCGCCGCGCGCCTTGCCCTCGCCGTCCAGATAGCCCTTGACCTCGACGATCGACGGGATGGCGTCGCGTGCCTGCCCGAAGAATTCCATGCAGACGGTGCGCGTGTGGCGCGGCATGCGGTGCAGCACCCAGCGCGCCGACGTGATGAGACCGTCGCAGCCTTCTTTCTGGATGCCGGGCAGACCCGCCAGGAACTTGTCGGTGACGTCCTTGCCCAGGCCTTCCTTGCGGAACACGCGGCCCTGGATTTCCAACGTTTCGGTCTTGAGCAGGCGCTCGCCGGGCTTGCCCTTGCCGTCGAACCACTTGAGCTCGAAGCGGGCCAGCTCCACGTCATGGATCTTGCCCATGTTGTGGTCCAGGCGCGTGACTTCCAGCCAGTTGCCGTCCGGATCGACCATGCGCCACCAGGCCAGATTGTCCAGCGCGGTGCCCCACAGCACGGCCTTTTTGCCGCCGGCGTTCATGGCGATGTTGCCGCCCACGCACGAGGCCTCGGCAGACGTCGGGTCCACGGCGAACACGAAGCCGGCCGCCTCGGCCGCCTCGGACACGCGCTTGGTGACCACGCCGGCGCCGGCGTGGATGACCGCAACGGGCTCGGTGAGCCCGGGCAAAATACAGGACTCGACCTTGCCCAGCTTGTCGAATTTTTCGGTGTTGATGACCGCCGACTTCCAGGTCAGCGGAATGGCGCCGCCGGTGTAGCCGGTGCCGCCGCCGCGCGGCACGATGGTCAGGCCTAGTTCAATACAGGCGGTGACCAGCGCGGCGATCTCGTCCTCGGAGTCGGGCGTCAGCACGACGAAGGGATACTCCACGCGCCAGTCGGTCGCGTCCGTTACGTGCGATACGCGCGACAGGCCGTCGAACTTGATGTTGTCGCGCGCCGTGATGCGGCCCAGCACCTTCTGCGCCTGCTTGCGCATCATGGCCGTCTGGTCGAATTCGCCTTCAAAGGCAGCGATGGCGGAACGCGCGCGGGCCAGCAGACCGACGACCTTTTCGTCGCGATGCGGATCGTGGCCGGCTTCAGCCGGCGCGCTGGGGTCGCGGCGCTTGTCGATTTCGCCCAGGCGGTGATGCAGCGCTTCAATGAGCTGCTTGCGGCGCTTGGGATTGTCGAGCAGGTCGTCCTGCAGATACGGATTGCGGCGCACGACCCAGATGTCGCCCAGCACTTCGTACAGCATCCGGGCGGAGCGGCCGGTGCGCCGTTCGCCGCGCAGGTCGCTCAGCAGGCTCCAGGCGTCTTCACCCAATAACCGGCCCACGATTTCGCGGTCGGAAAACGACGTGTAGTTGTAGGGGATTTCGCGCAATCGCGCGGGTGCGGCGGGCGGCATCGCCCCGTTCAAGATGTGGCTGGCGAGTGGGGCGTTCATGGCGGCAAGAAGGGGGCCCTTAAAAAAGTATTTTATGCCATTGTCCCGACTTGACCCCTAATAAGTCTGGAAAGGCGTCCAAAAGCGCGACGGGGACGGTATGTAACGTCCCCGTTTAAGACCGGTGTCAGGGCTAGATTTTTCCGGGAAAGAACCAGAGCAGCCCGGCGGTCATGAACAGATAGCGCATGAATTTGCCGATGGCCATGTAGAAAACGCAGGGCCAGAACGGCAGACGGAGCCAGCCGGCAACCGCGCACAGGGGATCGCCCACGGCGGGCAACCAGGACAACAGCAGCGCAGGCGGTCCCATCCGGTGCAGCCAGTCATGGGCGCGCTCGTTCCAGCGCCCGCGCATGCGGCCGCCTTCCGTCGCATCGGGATGCGGATGGGGGTGCTTTTCCTTCCAGCGCTCGACCGCCTTCTCGGCGCCCAGGCCCATGGCGTAGCTGATGGCCCCGCCCACGGTATTGCCTGCGGTGGCCACCAGGATGGCGGGCCAGAACATGTCCGGCGAAAGCTTGATGTAGCCGAACACCGCCGGCTCGGAGCCCAGCGGCAGCAGCGTCGCGGACACGAGCGAAACGGTGAAGATGGCCGACAGGCCCACCGAGGGCAGCGCCAGCACCCCCAAGAGCCAATGAACTGCGGATAAGAGACTTTCTTCCATGGTTGCGGCAGTGTAGCCGCGGGAAACCCGGAAGGCGACACGCATTCCCTGCAATAATCCAGGCCAGTCCCCACTCTTGCCCTGTCGCGCGGTCCATGTCCACTGATTATCTGAAACGCATCCTGACTTCCAAGGTTTACGACGTCGCGGTCGAATCCCCGCTCGAGGCAGCGCCCCTGCTGTCGCAGCGGATGTCGAACACGATGCTGCTCAAGCGCGAGGATACGCAGGCGGTGTTCAGCTTCAAGCTGCGTGGCGCGTACAACAAGATGGCCAACCTCGCTCCGGCGGCGCGCAATCGCGGCGTCATCGCGGCCTCGGCCGGCAACCACGCGCAGGGCGTCGCCCTGGCGGCCGCCCGCCTGGGCTGCCGCGCCGTGATCGTCATGCCCACGACCAGCCCTCAGGTCAAGATCGACGCCGTGCGCCGCCTTGGCGGCGAAGTCGTGCTGGCCGGCGAAAGCTTTTCGGACGCCTACGCGCATGCGCAGGTGCTGGAAAAGAAAGAAAAGCTGACCTTCGTCCATCCCTTCGACGATCCCGACGTGATCGCCGGTCAGGGCACCGTGGGCATGGAAATCCTGCGCCAACATCCCGGTCACATCGACGCGATCTTCGTGGCGATCGGCGGCGGCGGCCTCATCGCCGGCGTGGCGGCCTACATCAAGCAGTTGCGGCCCGAGATCAAGATCATCGGCGTGCAGACCGAGGACTCCGATGCCATGCTGCGCAGCGTGCGCGCGGGCCGGCGCGTTCAGTTGAACGACGTGGGCCTGTTCTCGGACGGCACGGCGGTCAAGATGGTGGGCGCTGAAACCTTCAAGCTGGCGCGCAAGTACGTGGACGATTACGTGGTGGTCAACACCGATGCGATCTGCGCCGCCATCAAGGACGTCTTTCAGGACACGCGCAGCGTGCTGGAGCCGGCCGGCGCCATGGCCGTGGCGGGCGCCAAGCAGTACGTTGCCGAACACCACCTGAAGAACAAGACGCTGGTGGCCATTGCGTGCGGCGCCAACATGAACTTCGACCGGCTGCGCTTCGTGTCCGAGCGCGCCGAGGTCGGCGAAATGCGCGAGGCCGTGTTCGCCGTCACCATGCCCGAGCAGCGCGGGAGCTTTCGACGCTTCTGCGAATTGGTGGGCGAACGCAGCGTCACCGAATTCAACTACCGCATCTCGGATGCGGACCGTGCCCACGTGTTCGTCGGCATCCAGGTCTCTTCCGCCGCGGAACCCGACAAGATCGCGGCGAACTTCCGCCGACACGGGTTCGACACGCTGGACCTGACCCACGACGAAATGGCCAAGACCCACCTGCGGCACATGGTGGGCGGCCGCTCGGCGCTGGCGCGCAACGAACTGCTGTACCGCTTTGAGTTCCCCGAGCGGCCGGGCGCGCTGATGCGCTTTCTGAACGCGATGAATCCCGACTGGAACATCAGCCTGTTCCATTACCGCAATCAGGGCGCGGACTATGGCCGCATCCTGATCGGCATCCAGGTGCCGCCGGCGGACAAGAAGCAGTTCCGCAACTTCGTGGCGGAACTGGGCTATCCGCATTGGAACGAAACCGACAACCCGGCGTACAAGCTTTTCCTGTAACGGGCGGGATTCAGGTGTCCTGAATGCGAGAGGGCCTCCTTGCGGAGGCCCTTCCCTTCTGTGCGCGAGGCGCGCCCGGCTGAACCCGATCTAGGGGGGGGTTCGCTGTCACTCAGCGGGCCACGGAGAATGGCCCGCACATTCAGCAAGGTTCAGCCGGACGTCCCGTTGCTTAGAAACGGTGACGCAGGCCGACGGCGACAGCCGTGTCGGTCGCGTCGTGCTGGAACGCGTAGTTGTCGCCATACGAGGCGTACGCGTACAGGTTCGTGCGCTTGGTGAAGTCGTACGTGTAGCCAAGGCTGTACACGTTGAACGTCGCGTCGTCGCCCGTCAGCTTGTCGTTGCTGGCGGTGGCGCGCTGCCACGAACCGAACACGGCGTGGCGGCCCAGCGGCACGGTGGCGCCGATCATGTACGAGTTGGCGCGGAAACCATCAGCCAGCTTGAACGAACCCAGCTTGTTCATGCCGTCGGGCGTGGTGCCCATGTTCTGACCGACGAACCAGCCGTCGCGGGTCTGACCGAACGCAGCCGCGACCTTCACGACTTCAAAGTCGTACGAACCGCCGACGATGTATTCCTGGATGCGCGCCGCGTCCTTGCCGCCAACGCGGTCGTTGGACGGATTGAAGCGGTCGTAAGCAGCCGCCAGGTTCAGCGGGCCGTTGACGTATTGCACACCGGCGGTGATCACGCGGTTGTTGTCGCCCGTGGCGAAGCCCTTCTGCGTCGTATCCGTGACGGTGTCGTCCGCGCTGAACGCGTAGCCGAGGCCGACCTTCAAACCGCCCAGGCTCGGGGTTTGATACAGGACCATGTTGTCCAGGCGCATCGTGTTGGCGCTGCCGAACGTGGTACCCATGTTGGCGTTGTTGTAGCTGATCGAGAACGGGTCGATCGAGCCGAAGTACTTCGACGCCAGGTTCGTCTGACGGCCGAATTCCAGACGGCCCCACGAATCGCTGTCCAGGCCAACCGTTGCTTGGCGGCCGAACAGGCGGTCGTTCTGCAGCGAGTTGCCGTTCAGGGGACCAAAGCCGCCTTCCAGCGTGAACACGGCGCGCAGGCCGTCGCCCAGATCTTCCGTGCCGCGCAGGCCAAAGCGCGAACCGCTGCTCACGCCCTGAACCGCACCGATACGGCTTTGCGAGTTGCCCTTGAACTTCACTTTTTCGTAGCCGAGGCCAGCATCGATCAAGCCGTACAGCGTCACGGAATCGGCGGCCTGCGCGGCGCCGGCAAAGCCGGTCAGCAACGCGACGGCCAAAAACGTCTTCTTCATTTGAATCCCCAAAATGGCGAGATGAAAGGCGCATTGCGGGGCGCCGGCAAACACCGCGAGCCCTCGCATGCCGCAACGTTGAATCGAGCGGCGATGCACTGGGCGTAGTGTCCGGCTTGTAGCAGTTCGTAGTAACCCGGATTTCGACGAACTACTTTCCATGGTTGGGATAATGACGCGAAGCTGAAGCCCCGGCTTGATCCAAAACGCTTGCTAAGGCCTTGATCTCAAATATGAATCATTGCTCGCATCACGGAACAGTAAGGCCGGATGCGGCGTTCGGCGACATGCCCACCGCCAACACATGTGGCGCAGGCGGAATAATTTTTGCGGCGTAAACGCCACACTGTTTCGGCAGGCGACAAAAGCGCGAGGCGCAAAAAAACCCCTCGGCGTCACAAGGGGTTCTTTCGGTGACCTGCCGGGCGGCGCGGTGCGCCGGCGCTGGAACTCAGCGGCCCTTGGGCGGGTAGTCCAGTTCGCCAAACGTGTATTCGCCGCGCGCCTTGGCGTCGGCCAATTCCTGGCGGACTTCTGCACGGCTCTTGCCGGCGGTCTGCGCCACGGCCTTGGGCGGGTAATCCAGTTCGGCGCTCGTCACCTGGCCTGCGGCCTTGGCGCTTTGCAGTTCCTGCTGCACCTGTTCGCGCGACAGGCTGGTGGTCTGGGCGACGGCGGGCGGATAGTCCAGCTCGCCAAAGGTGACGGTGCCGGCGGCCTTGGCGGCTTGCAGTTCCTGCTGGACCTGTTCACGCGTCTTGCCATCGGCGTGAGCGGCGGACATGCCGACGAGGGTAGCGGTAACCATGAGTGCGGTTGCTAGGGCTTTCATTTTGATGACTCCATCCTAAACGTTGCACATCGTCTTGCGCCGGGTTGGCGGCATTCGATATGACAATTTGATTGCTGGGACGAAGTATCTGGTTATTAGCGCCTAGTAAAAACCCTTAATTTGGTGAACATATTTGCACGGATGGGACAATTGCAAGTCGTATCCGCGGCGGGCGCCGCGCATGAAGGCCTTTGCGTGCGCATGCACTATGGTGAAGGCCCTTGCCGCCATTCAGTTTCCCGCAAGCTAGGTAACGCAATCGCAACGCGCCACGCAAGGGCCCTGTTGTGCAAGGTGGAGAAATAGACATTTCTACTGGCGGGACAATAATTCCATTTATGATACGAATCTGCCAGAAATGGAAATTTGAGTCTCGAGGGCATTCATGGACATCCAGCTTAACGACATCGCGCTATTCGTCGAGGTCGCCAAGCGCAAGAACTTCAGCCACGCCGCCGAAGCCCTGAATATCCCGACCTCCACGCTGTCGCGCCGGGTCAGTGAGCTGGAACGCAGCGTTGGCATGCGGCTGCTCAATCGCAGCACCCGCAAGATCGACCTGACCGAAGCGGGCGCCATTTATTTCGAACGCTGCCGGCACATCGTCGAAGAGGCGCGCATCGCCCATGACCAATTGCTGGACATGGCCGTGCAGCCCAAGGGCCGCCTGCGGATCTCGCTGCCCACCAGTCTTGCGCAATTGTTCCTGCCCGCCGTGATCCGCGAATTCCGCGAGCAGCATCCCGACATCGAGTGCGACTTTGACCTGAGCATGCGCCCGATCGATCCCATCAGCAATCCGTTCGACCTGATCCTGCGCTTCGGGCAACAGCCCGATTCCAGCCTCATCTCGCGCAAGATCGTGCTGATGGCGCACCAGCTCTATGCGTCGCCGGAATACCTGGCCCGCCACGGCGAACCGCGTGTGCCGGCGGACCTGACGCACCACGAATGCCTGCGCCCGACCATGCGCGAGGAGTCATCCTTCTGGATGCTCCATTCGGGCGACAAGGTCGAGCGCGTGCAAGTATCTGGCCGTCTGTCGGCCAATAACGTTGGGATGCTGGGGCGATTGGCCGGCCAAGGGCTGGGCATCACGCCGCTGCTGGTGTTTGATGCGATGGAGCGCGCCATCAAGCAGACGGGCCTGGTTCGCGTGTTGCCGGAATGGAGCCTGACTCCCCTGCCCTTGTTTGCGCTGCTGCCTTCGCGCATGCTGCCCGCCAAAACGAAGGCGTTTCTGGATTTCATCCAGCCTCGCCTGTCCGACGCGTAAGCCAGGGAAGTCGTCAGGGACGGCGTCGAATTACGGCGTCGTGTCCGCGCCGTACTGACAGACCGTGTAGAGCGGCGTGCCGGTGGCGGCCACCTTGGCGGAACCGCCGAGATCCGGCAGGTCGATGATGGCGGCCGCTTCCACCACGTTGGCGCCCAGGCGCTGCAGCAGCTTGATGGCCGCGAGCATGGTGCCGCCGGTGGCGATCAGGTCGTCCACCAGCAGAACGCGCTGGCCCGTGCGGACCGAATCGGTGTGCATCTCGACGGCGGCATTGCCGTATTCCAGGGAGTATTCCTCGGCCACCGTGCGGTAGGGCAGCTTGCCCTTCTTGCGCACGGGCACGAACCCCAGGTTCAGTTCATAAGCCAGCACGCTGCCCACGATGAAGCCGCGCGCGTCCACGCCCGCCACCAGATCCAGGCGCTGGCGCATGTAGCGATAGACGAAGAGATCGATCAGGACACGGAACGCACGGGGGTCCTGCAGCACCGGCGTGATATCGCGGAACGTGACACCGGGTTGGGGCCAGTCCGGAACGCTGCGGATGGTGCGCCGGATGAACTCGGCGTTGTCGGTCTGCATGGATACGGCCCTGAAGAATTGAAGCAAGGCGAACTATAACCGCGCCGCCGCGCTTAAGCCAGGATTGCCGCGCGCGATGACATGTCATGCAATTGCCCGTCACGCAACACATGGCAACGATGCACCGCGCCTTCAGGCAACGCCGCATGCGTGGCCAGCACAACCGTGCGCCCGCGCACCGCCTGTTCCAGGTCCGCGAAGAACGCGGCTTCAGCCGCGGCGTCCAGTCCCGCGGTCGGCTCGTCCAGCACGATGACCGCGGCAGGCGCCAGCAAGGCTCTGGCCAGGCACAGGCGCCGCGCCTGTCCGGCCGACAACTGCGAGCCCGTCTCGCCCGCCCACGTGTCCAGGCCGTCGGGCAGGCCGCGCACGAATTCGCCGAGCCTTGCCGCATCCAGGGCGCGCCACAGGGCGGCATCGTCGGCTGTGGCATCGCCGATCAATAGATTGGTGCGCAGCGTGCCCAGGAACACGGGCGCATCCTGCGACAGCAGAACGATCCGCCGATGCCAGTCCGCCTGCGCGCATTCGCGCGCATCGCAACCGCCGAACCGCACGTGTCCACCCTGCGGATCCTCCAGCCTGAGGATCAGATGCAGCAGCGTGGACTTGCCCGCGCCGCTTGCACCCACGATCGCCACGCGTTCACCCGGTTCGATGCGCAGGTTGATGTCCTGCAGCACCGGCGCGCTGTCGCCAGCCGCGCGCGCCGGGTAAGCAAAGCGCACGCCTTCCAGTTCCAGCGCCCCGTGATTGGGCAGCGGGCGCGGCACAACCGGATCCTGCATGTCGGGTTCGCATTGCGTGATCTCTCGGATGCGCGCGGCTGCCGACATCGCGGATCCCATCCGGGAAGCGCCGCGCATGATGGGGCCCGCAACCTCGAAGATGCCGATGACGGCCAGCAGCAGGCCGGCCAGGACGGGGCCTTCGATCCGCCCCGCCTCATGCTCGGCCAGACCGAACCACAGCAGCGCCATCACCGCGGCGCCCGCGGCCACCTGCAGGAACCATTGCCCGCGCACAGCCACCCGCGCCTGACTGCGCCGCGCCAGGGCGCTGGCTTCGCACAGGCGCTCGAAGTGCGCCAACGTCTGGTCCTGCGCATGCAGCGCGACCATGTCCGCGTGGCCGTCCACCGCGTCCAGCGTGGCGGCGCGCAGCCCTGCCGCGCTTTCCTGTGCTGCCACGCCGGGCTTGCGCGCCGCGCGCAACAGCCACAACGGCACCACCGCGCACGCCGTCAGCACCGCCAACGCAAAGACCAGCGCCGCGGCGGGCACCCATTGCCCCAGCACGGCGGTGAGCACCGCGCCGGCAATGATTGCGGTGGCCAGCGGCGCGAGCACAAACAGAAAGACCGTATCCAGCGCGTCGACGTCATTCGTCATGCGGGCGACCAGGTCGCCGCTTCGATAACGCGCCAACTGGCGCGGTGTCAGCCGGATCAGCGCCGCGAACACCATGGCGCGCAGATCCGCCAGCAGACGCAAGGTGGCGGCATGCCCGACCACGCGGTCGGCGTAGCGCGACACGATGCGCAGGAACGACAGCCCGCGCACCAGCGCGGAAGGCGCGAACAGGTTGAAGACGCTGCCTGCGCCGGCCAGGAACGCGCCGGTCAGGAACCAGCCCGACACGCCCAGCAGACCCACGCCAGCGGCAACGGTGGCCAGCGCGCAGAACAATGCGAGCAAAAGCCCGCCTTTTCGGCGCGCGTACAGGGGCAGGAGCAACAACAGGTTCTTCATGCGTCTATTACCGTGCCGTTGGCGACGCGCGCCACGCGGCCAAATCTTGCCGCCACCGCGGGCGAATGCGTCGCCAGCACCAGGGTGCGGCCGGCGGAAAACTGCAGGATCTCGTCCAGCACGCGGGCCTGCGTTGCTTCGTCCAGATGGGCGGTGGGTTCGTCCAGCAGAATCAGGCCGGGGTCGCGCAGGAACAGGCGGGCCAGCGCCACGCGCTGCGCCTGGCCGCCGGACAGACCATGGCCGCGGCTGCCGAGCGCAGTGTCCAGGCCTTGCGGCAGGTCCTGCGTGAATTCCAGCACGCACGCGCGGCGCGCGGCGTCCTGCACCTGCGCATCCGTGGCGCCCGGCTGCCCCAGCCGGATGTTGTCGGCGATTGAGCCAGCCAGCAACTGCGGCCGCTGGCCGATCAGCGCCACGCGCTGGCGCAAGGCGGCCTCATCCCATTGCGCCAGGGGCAGGCCATCGATGCGGATGTCGCCGTCGGCTGGCCGCAGACGCGCGATGGCCTCGATGAATGTGGATTTGCCGACGCCGCTGGGTCCCATCAGCGCCACGTGTTCGCCCGGCGCCAGATCAAAAGCGGCATCCGCCAGCACTGGCTGGCCACGGCCCGGCGCCTCGACGCGCAGACCGCCGATGGCGACCGCAGCGCCCAGGCCGGCGTGCGCGGGCCGGCCGCGCAATGCGGACGTGTCCTCGGCTTCGGCTTGCGGCAGGCCATCGAACAGCACGGCGATCTGCGTCACGGCGGCAAGCGCTGTCGCGCGATCGTGATAGTGGGCCGCAAACTGGCGCAGCGGGGCATAGACCTCGGGCGCCATCAGCAGGCAGAAGAGCCCGGCCTGCAAGGTCAGAGGCGACCAGCGCACGTCCAGGAATCCCAGGTAGGTCAGGCCGATGTAGACGGCAACGCCCGCCACGCCCAGCGCGGCAAAGAATTCCAGCACGGCCGACGACAGGAACGCGATGCGCAGCACCGACATCGTCCGCTGGCGCAGCGCATCGCTGGCCGCCACGACGGACTGGGCCTCGGCCTGCGCGCGTCCATACAGCTTCAGTGTGGACAGCCCGCGCAGCCGGTCAGCAAAAAAGCCCGACAGGCGAGCGAAGGCGCGCAAGTGGCGGCGGCTGGCGCCTTGCGCGCCCCACCCTACCAGCGCCATGAAGAGCGGAATCAGCGGCGCGGTGATCAACAGCACCAGGCCGGCAATCACGTCAACCGGCAGCAGCACCACCGAAAACGCCACGGGAAGCATTGCGGCCGCGGCCATCGCGGGCAGGTACTTGGCAAAGAAGCCATCCAGCGCCTCCACCTGGTCGACCACCGCACTCGCCAGTTCACCCGACGCCTTGCCGCGGCTCCAGTAAGGACCTTTCTGCACCAGCCGCTGAAACAGGGACTGGCGCACGTGGCGCTTGATGCGCTCGGAAGCATCCGCGCCGGCGCGCTCGCCGGCCCACGTGATGCACGCGCGCACCAGCATCAGCCCCGCGATGGCGGCGATGCTGCCCAGCAGTTCAGCTCGCGGGAAATGGCCGACGATCGCCGAATCGAGCACCCTGGCAAGCAGCCAGGCCTGCACGACCAGCAAGACGCCGCTTACCAGCGGCGCGGCGCCCGCAAAAATGAGCGGGAACCGCGCCGACCGGGCCAGCCCCATCAGCCACCGCGACTGCTCGCGCGGCGGCTTCTGCAGGGACGCCGACGGGTCGTGCTCGAGGCTGCTTGCGCCGCCGCTCACTCGTCGCCGCGGCTGGCGCGCGGGTCATGGCTCTGACCTTCACGCAACTCGAACCACATCGCATTAAGAATGGCGAAAGCGCACGCCAGGCCCAGGCCGAGGATCCATGAGAAATACCACATGGTGTTGGTTCCTTTATCAGTACGAGTTGGGCGTATCGCCAACCGAATCATGGGTGACCTTGCCGCGCATGACGCGATACACCCAGGCGGTGTAGAGGGTCACGATGGGCAGGAATACGGCAACCGCGATCACCATGATCCACAGCGTCAGATGGCTGGACGAGCCGTCCCATACCGTCAGGCCTGCCTTCGGATTGACCGAGGACGGCATGATGAACGGGAAGAGCGAGAAGCCCACCGTCAGGATCACGCCGGCGATGGACGCCGAGGACGACAGGAACGCCAGCATGTTGGCGCGCACGGTCAGCAGCAGCCCCGCGAGCAAGGCGCCGGCCACGCCCAGCGCGGGCGCGATCCACATCCACGGCCACTTCGCGTAGTTGGCCATCCAGGCGCCGGTCTGCACCGACACGGACTTGAGCATCGGGTCCGACGGCGCGGCCGGGTCGACCACACTGGTGATCGCATGGCCCGGCACGCCGCCCGCGACCCAGAAGCCACCGGCCACGAAGAGCACGGCGGTGAGCATTGCGCACAGCCGGCCCCAGTTGCGCGCCCGCGAGGACACGGGATCATCCGTGCGCCAGGCCAGCAGCACCGCGCCGTGCATGGTCAACATCACCACGCTCAGTACGCCTGCCAGCAAGGCGAAGGGCATGAAGAGCTGGAAGAAATGCCCTTCGTACATCGGACGCAGCGTCACCGCGTCATACGTGAACGGTACGCCGAGGATGACGTTGCCCATGGCCACGCCAAACACCAGCGACGCCAGCACGCCCGAGAAGCACAGCACGGCATCCCAGCGGTTGCGCCAGCGCGTGCCTTCCATCTTGCTGCGGTACTTGAAGCCGACCGGCCGCAGAATCAGCGCAAGCAGCACCAGCATCATCGCCAGGTAAAAGCCCGAGAACGACGCGGCATAAAGCAACGGCCACGCGGCGAAGATGGCGCCGCCCGCAGTGATGAGCCAGACCTGGTTGCCTTCCCACACCGGCCCCACCACGTTAATCACGATGCGGCGCTCGGCGTCGGTCTTGGCGACCACCGGCAACAGCGCGGCCACGCCCAAGTCAAAGCCATCCATGACGGCAAAGCCGATGAGCAACGCGCCCATCAACGCCCACCACACCACGCGCAGCGTGCCGTAGTCGAAAGGAATAAGGGTATCCATTTGCGTTTCTCCCCTTAGGCGCGCACGGCGGCGTGGACGGGATCGGCGGCGGCATCACCCGGCGCCGGCCCGTCGGATTTCGGTCCGGCCTTGATGGCATGCAGCATGACCTTCACGCCGATGATGAGCAGGATCGTGTACAGCACCAGGAAGATCGTCAGACTGATGACGAGGTCGGTGATCGTGAGGCCCGATGCCGCGTAATACGTGGGCAGCACGCCTTCGATCACCCAGGGCTGGCGGCCGTACTCGGCGACGAACCAGCCGCTTTCGATGGCGATCCACGGCAGCGGCAGGCTCCACAGCGCCACCTTGAGCAGACGGGGACTGCTATCCAGGCGGCCGCGAGACGCAAGCCAGAACGCCACGCCGAAGAACAGGATCAGGTACATGCCCACTGCGACCATGATGCGGAACGCCCAGAACAGCGGCGCCACGGTCGGCACGGTATCGATCGCGGCCTGCTTGATCTGCGCCTCGGTGACCTTGCTGAGGTCCTCCTCATGGCGCTTGACGAGCAGCGCATAGCCCAGGTCCGGCCAGGTCTTGTCGAACACCATGCGGGCATCGACGTCCTTGGGATTGGCGCGGATCTTCTGCAGGGCTTCATAGGCCACGAGGCCGTCGCGGATGCGATTCTCGGCGCGCAGGATCAGGTCGTTGATGCCCAGCAGCGGCGTGGTCAGCGACCGCGTGCCGATGATGCCCATGACATAGGGAATCTCGATCGCGAAATCGTTGCGGCGCTCGGCCTGGTTCGGGATGGCGAATAGGTTGAACGATGCGGGCGCGGGCTCGGTGTGCCACATGGACTCCATGGCCGCGATCTTCATCTTCTGGTGTTCGGTGGTGAGGTAACCGCTTTCGTCACCCAGCACGACCACCGACAGCGCGCCGGCCAGACCGAAGCTGGCGGCCACCGCCATCGAGCGCTTGGCCAGGTCGATATGGCGGCCGCGCAGCAGATACCAGGCGCTGATCGACATGACGAACATGGCGCCTGCCACGTAGCCGGCGCTGACGGTGTGCACGAACTTGGCTTGCGCGACAGGGTTGAAGATGACCGCGGCGAAGTCGGTCATTTCCATGCGCATCGTGTCCGGATTGAAGATCGCGCCGACCGGGTTCTGCATCCAGCCGTTGGCGATCAGGATCCACAGGGCCGAGAAGTTGGTGCCAAAGGCCACCAGCCAGGTCACGGCCAGGTGGCTGACCTTGGACATGCGGTTCCAGCCGAAGAAGAACAGGCCGACGAAGGTGGCTTCCAGGAAGAACGCCATCAGCCCTTCAAGCGCCAGCGGCGCGCCGAAGATGTCGCCCACGTAGTGACTGTAGTAGGACCAGTTCATGCCGAACTGGAACTCCATCACCACGCCGGTCGCCACGCCCAGCGCAAAGTTGATGCCGAACAGCGTGCCCCAGAACATCGTCATCTTTTTCCAGATGGGGCGGCCGGTCATGACGTACACGCTTTCCATGATGGCCAGGATGAACGACAGGCCAAGCGTGAGCGGGACAAAGATGAAATGGTAGAGCACGGTCGCGGCGAACTGGAACCGCGAGAGATTCACGACATCGATATCAATCATGAGGCTGCTCCCAAGGCGTCGACGCGCTGCGGCAACCGGCATGGTTCCCAGGCCGTCTGACGCGCCATGTTAGGGGCGTTGCATACAACTTCATAGAGGTTTCCTGAAAAATCGAGGCGTGACGGGTCAGCCCTTGCCCCGCAATTTGCCGGCGAATCCCAACACCTTCTGCACCTTGGAACCAAGTTTCATGAGGCTTTGCAGGGTTTCGGGCGGCAGCCGTTGAACCTCATCGAACCACCCCGTGGATAGTTCGATGAGCTCCAGCATTTCGGTCATTCGTTGTTGCGCGTAAGCCTCGTCGGGCCCGGACGGCGACTCCAGCAGCGTGTCGCGCAGGAGCGTAAGGGTGGGGTCGACTTCGCGCTTGCGCTTCTCTTCCATGAGGATGCGGAAGATTTCCCAGACGTCCTTGGGGGTCTCGAAGTAGTCGCGGCGGTCGCCCACCTGATGCATCAGCTTGACCAGGCGCCAGGACTGCAGCTCCTTCAGCCCGAGGCTGACGTTCGAGCGCGAAAAGCCCAGGGCCTCGGCGATATCGTCGGCGTTGAGCGGCTGCGGCGCCAGGAACAGCAGTGCGTAGATCTGGCCGACGGTGCGATTTACGCCCCAACGGCTGCCCATCTCACCGAAGTGCAGGACGAAACGTTCAATCTGGGGGGAAAGCGCCATGAGGATCAGCCAGTCACACAACGAATCCTGCACGACATATGCAGTTACGTTGATTTCAGAAATTTCTGAAATTATCGAACAAACGATGAGAAAGCGCAAACCACACCTGCAGCAGGGGCAAGAGCGCAAACCAACGCCATTCAGAGGGCGCGCACGGCAAATTAGCCGTTCAACGTGACAGCCATACAACACTTGGCGGAGGCGGCGGACGGCAAAAACGCCACCGGCCGGTGAGGCGGGTGGCGTTCAAGGGGAGGAAAAGCTGGGGGTTGCCGGGGGCTTTTACCCCGTCAGCGACGCAGGGTTCAGGGCGATCAGCCGGCCTTGACGGTCACGGCGGCGGACACGCGCTTGGCCTTGGCGCGGGCGGCGGCTACGTCCTCGGCCACGGCCAGGCCCACGCCCATGCGGCGCTTGACGAACGATTCGGGCTTGCCGAAGAGACGGATGTCCGTGCCGGGCTCAGCCAGGGCCTCGGCCACGCCATGGAACGACACAGCACCGGCTTCCACGCCACCGTAGATGACGCTGCTGGCGCCCGGCTGGCGCAGGCTGGGATCGACCGGCAGCCCCAGCAGCGCACGGGCGTGCAGTTCGAATTCGTTCTGCACCTGGGTAATCATGGTGACCATGCCGGTGTCGTGCGGACGCGGACTGACTTCCGAGAACCAGACCTGGTCGCCCGCCACGAAGAGCTCGACGCCGAAGATGCCCAGGCCGCCCAGCTCGGACGTGACGGCCAGCGCGATGTCGCGGGCGCGCTGCAGCGCCGCCGGCGACATGGGGTGCGGCTGCCAGCTTTCGACGTAGTCGCCGTCGACCTGCTTGTGGCCGATGGGCTCGCAGTACCGGGTCTCGACCTGGCCGTCGGCGCCACGGGCGCGCACGGTCAGAAGCGTGATTTCGTAGTCGAAGCGGATGAACCCCTCGACAATGGCGCGGCCGCCCCCGACCCGGCCCCCTTCCTGGGCATAGCGCCAGGCGGAGGCCACGTCGTCGGCGCTCTTGATGACCGACTGGCCTTTGCCCGACGACGACATGACCGGCTTGATGACGCACGGATAGCCGATGCCGCCGTCGATCGCCTGGCGCAATTCTTCCTCGGTGTCGACGAAGCTGTAGGGCGAAGTCGGCAGGCCCAGGGTCTCGGCCGCCAGGCGGCGGATGCCTTCGCGATTCATGGTGAGCTGGGCCGCGCGGGCCGTCGGGGTGACCCGCGCCACGCCGGCCGCTTCCAGTTCCACCAGCAAGCTGGTGGCAATGGCCTCGATTTCAGGGACAATAACGTGCGGCTGCTCCTGCTCGATGACCTGCCGCAAGGCCTGCGGGTCCGTCATCGAGACCACATGCGCCCGGTGCGCCACCTGATGGCCCGGGGCGTCGGCATACCGATCCACCGCAATGACTTCGACGCCCAGGCGCTGCAGGGCGATGATGACCTCTTTGCCCAGTTCACCGGACCCCAGCAGCATGACGCGGGTGGCCAGGGGGGACAGTGGCGTGCCAAGGACGGGACTGGAAATGCTGGACATGGAGCGGGCCTGGAAGGAAAGTTTGAAAGCCATTGAAAGACTCGCCAGCATGCCATACGCCCCTGCGCGGGGCAAACTAGCATACTGAGATTAAAATCCGCCCCATGACCGACCATCCCACCTCATCGTCCGGCACCGCGCTGGCATCTGCGCGCAGAACGCTACAGATTGAATGCCAGGGCCTGCAAGACCTGTCCGCCCGGCTGGATGACAGCTTCACGCGGGTCGTCGACCTGCTGCTTGCCTGCCGCGGCCGGGTGGTCGTCAGCGGCATCGGAAAAACGGGACACATCGCCCGCAAGATCGCCGCGACGCTGGCGTCCACCGGCACCCCCGCCTTCTTCGTGCACGCCGCCGAGGCCGTCCATGGCGACCTGGGCATGATCACCCGCGACGACGTGCTCATCGCCATCTCCTATTCGGGCTCGGGCGAGGAACTGCTGACCATCCTGCCCGTGGTGCGTCGCATGGGCGCCGGGCTGGTGGCGATCACCGGCAACCCGCAATCCGAACTGGCCCGCCAGGCCGACATCCATCTGGATGCCAGCGTGGCCCAGGAAGCCTGCCCGCTGAACCTGGCCCCCACCGCCAGCACCACGGCCGCACTGGCGCTGGGCGACGCCCTGGCCGTCGCCTGCCTGGAAGCGCGCGGTTTCGGCCCGCAGGACTTTGCCCGCTCGCACCCGGGCGGCGCGCTGGGCCGCCGGCTGCTCACCCACGTGCGCGACGTCATGCGCCAGGGAAACGCCCTGCCCATCGTCACGGCGGACACCCCGGTGTCGCAGGCCCTGGAGGTCATGTCGGCCAAGGGCATGGGCATGACGGTCGTGACCGACGCACAGCACCGCCCGCTGGGCATCTTCACCGACGGCGACTTGCGCCGTCTGATCGCGCGGCACGGCGACATCCGCAGCCTGACCGTCGAGGCGGGCATGACGCGATCGCCGCGCAGCATCAACCCCGAGGCACTCGCCGTCGAGGCCGCCCGGCAGATGGACGAACAACGGCTCAATCACATGCTGGTGATGGACAATGACGGCGCGCTGGTCGGTGCATTGCACATGCACGATCTGATGGCCGCTAAAGTGGTATGACTATGAATCTCTCTGCTTCCGTGAATCACCCGGCCGAAGCGCTGGTGCTTGCCCGTATCCCCGCCATCGTGCGCGAACGCGCCGCGGCCGTGCGGCTGATGGTTTTCGACGTGGACGGCGTGCTGACCGATGGCAGCCTCTATTACGGCGAAGGCGGCGAACTGCAAAAACGCTTCCACGCGCTGGACGGCCACGGGCTGCGGCTGCTGATGGAAGGCGGGCTGAAAGTCGCGCTGATCACCGGCCGTTCCGGCCCCATCGTCGCGCGCCGCGCGGCCGAACTCGGCATCGCCGAAGTGATCCAGGGCGTGCGCGACAAGGGCACCGCCCTGACCGAACTTGCGCAGCGCTGCGGTGTCCAACTGAATCAAACCGGCTACATGGGCGATGACATCATCGACCTGCCGGCCTTGCAGCGCGCGGGTTTTGCCGCCAGCGTGCCCAACGCCCCCGGCTACGTCAGCCAGACCGCGCACTGGGTTTCGACCCTGCCCGGCGGAAGCGGGGCCGTGCGCGAATGCTGCGATCTCCTCCTGGCCTCGCAAGGCCGCCTGGGCGCCTTCCTGGCTGCGCCGGGCCTGCTGGGCCCCGGGGCGATCCAGTGATTCCGCCCTCAACGAATACGCCCTCGCGGCGCACCCGATGAAAGAACGTTTTCCCTCACTGATCGCGCTGTTCCTGCTGCTGGTGCTGGTCACCAGTTCGTGGTGGGCGGCCGATTACGCGCAGCGCGCCATCCAGGTGGACCCGCCGCGCCGCGTCACCCACGAAATGGATGCGTGGTCGCGCGAATTCGTGATGCTGCGCACCGATCCCACGGGCAAGCCCATCAACCGCCTCGAAGGCGACTATATGGAGCATTTTCCCGACGACGACTCGTATCACGTCACGGCGCCGCGCGCCGTGGGCCAGCGCGAGTCCAATCCGATCACGGTGGCCGTTTCCAAAACGGCCGTGATGGAACAGGGCGGCAAGCGCATCGTCATGCAAGGCGATGCCCATGTGCTGCGCCAGCCCGACGCCGAGAACGACATGCTGGACGTGCGCAGCCAGCAGCTCATCATCCTGCCCGACGAAGACGTGGTCTTCACCGACCTGCCCGCCACGGTCCTGAAGGGCCGCTCGCGCATGCAGGGCACGGGCATGCACTACAACAACAAGACTCGCCAATTGCAGGTTTCGGCATCGACCGACGTGGAAATTGCCGGTTCGGAAGGCAAGCAGCAGCGCCGCACCGAAATTCCTGCCAACAACTCTAACCAGAAAAAGCCATGACCGACCTTCGGACCTTCCTCGCCCCGACGACCCGCCTGATGGGCGCCGTGCTGTTGACGGCCTGCGCGCTTGCGCCGGCGCACGCGGCGGAACCGAAAGCGGCCACGCCGGCCGAAGAGCCCAGCACGCTGATCCTGTCGGACACGCTGCACTACGACGACGTGAAGAAACAAAGCGTGTTCACCGGCAACGTCAACCTGACGCGCGGGCTGATGACGCTGTCGTCAGACACGCTGCAAATGAACGAGGATGCGCAGGGCAACCAATACGGCACGGCCATCGCCGACAAAGGCAAGGTGGTCACGATCCGCCAGGAGCGCCCCGACAGCTTCGAACTCATCGAAGGCAAGGGCCTGCGCGCCGAATACGACGGCACCAACAGCACGTTCGACCTGATCGGCCAGGCCGTCATCGTCCGCTACGTCTGTGGGAAACCGTTCGATACCATTCGCGGCGAGCGGGTACGCTACAACGAGAAGTCCGGCACCTACGAAGCGCAAGGCGGCCCGAACTCCGCCGCGGCTGGCGGACGCGTGCGGTCCCTGGCCGAACCGCGCGCCAAGCTGGACGCCGCTGTCGCTGAATGCCGCAAGCAGCAGGCAACCAAGAAAGGGCGCTGAAGCGCTTCCCCCGCCACACCAATCGCAGCCACGATGAATCAACCTTCAGTGCCGACCCCCGTGACCTCCGCCCCTTCGGGCGTCAAGCAGGGCAGCCTGCGCGCAACCGGACTGCGCAAGACCTACAACGGCCGCACCGTCGTGCAGGATGTGTCCCTGTCCGTGGTCAGCGGCGAAGTCGTAGGCCTCTTGGGCCCCAACGGCGCAGGCAAGACCACCAGCTTCTACATGATCGTCGGCCTGGTGCCGGCGGACGCGGGCCGTATCGAAATCGACGGCTCCGTCATCACCGCGATGCCCATCCACAAGCGCGCGCGCATGGGCCTGTCGTATCTGCCGCAAGATGCCTCCGTGTTCCGCCGCCTGACGGTGGAGCAGAACATCCGCGCGGTATTGGAATTGCAAGTGGGTCCGGATGGCCGTCCGCTGACGACGCCCAAGATCAACGAACAGATGGAATCGCTGCTCGAAGAGCTGCAGATCGGGCACATCCGCAGCAACGCCGCGATCTCGCTGTCGGGCGGTGAACGCCGGCGCGTGGAAATCGCGCGCGCGCTGGCCACCAGCCCGCGCTTCATCCTGCTGGACGAACCGTTTGCCGGCGTGGATCCCATCGCCGTCATCGAGATCCAGCGCATCGTGCGCTTCCTGAAGGGCCGCGGGATCGGCGTGCTGATCACCGACCACAACGTGCGCGAAACCCTGGGCATCTGCGATCGCGCTTACATCATCAGTGAAGGCAAGGTGCTGACCGACGGCCACCCCGAGGAAATCGTGGGCGACCCCGCCGTTCGCCGGGTATACCTGGGCGAACACTTCCGTATGTAACCACCGCCTGAAAGACCCCGTAACGCATGAAAAAAGACCGCCATACGCTCTCGGGCTCAGCCATAAAAATGCCATGAAGTTGCGGTAGGTCAGCTTGTTTTATCGGCCCGAGTCTATACACTAGAGCTAAACGAACCCTGCTTATTGAAGGAGAACGCCTACGAACTTACCGCGCCTTTTGCGCACTTTTTTCCTCTTTTAGAAGGAGAGCACACTATGAACCTGAGCATCTGCGGTCGTCACCTCGACGTCACCCCGGCCATCCGGGAATATGTCATGAACAAACTGGCGCGAGTGCTGCGGCATTTCGATCACGTCATCGATACCCAGGTCATGCTCTCAGTAGAGCCCCTGCGGCATAGAGCCGAAATCACCATGCGTCTGAGCGGCAAGGACATTCATTGTGAAGCAACCGATGAAAACCTCTATGCAGCCATCGACCTTCTTGCTGACAAAGTCGACCGTCAGGTCATCAAGCACAAGGACAAGGTAAGAAGTCATTCAGCAGAGTCCGTGAAGCGGCAAGCGGCGACCCTCTCGCCACCCCAGCAGTAACGCGCTTCATGACCGCTCACCTGAGCGACTAGCAGTACAGCGATCCCACGATCCTGCCTAAGTCCCGGTGTCCCGCTAGACCTCACGTCCAGCTGGGGCATCGGCAAACTCCCCTCCTGCACCACCCAATCCCCTGTTTCATCTCGCTGCCGCCTGCCGGCCACTTGGCGTTTTCCCTGCGTTTGTCCGATACGTGCGTCTGCGGGAACCCTGCCAGGCCCAGAATGTCCACAAGGTATCGCGATCAGACTATGCTGTCGCTCTTGTGGTCCCGTTGGCTCCTCGGTCCTCCGAGGCACGGGGCGGTTGATTGTTGCAGTGCGTCATATAACCATATAATGACCTGATGAATCATTTGTCGCGCATCCTCCCCGCCGGCAACGTCGTGCTCGATATGCTCGCCACGAGCAAGAAACGTGCGTTCGAACAGGCCGGTCTGCTTTTTGAAAACAACAACGGCTTGGCACGCGCCCTCGTGTTCGACAGCCTCTTTGCCCGCGAGCGCCTGGGGTCTACCGCCCTGGGTCAGGGCGTTGCCGTGCCGCACGGCCGCGTGAAAGGTCTGGAGCAGGCACTGGCGGCGTTCATCCGCCTTGCTCAGCCCATCACCTTCGACGCGCCCGACGGACAGCCCGTGTCGATGCTGCTGTGTCTGCTGGTGCCTGAAACCGCCACGCAGCAGCACCTGGACATCCTGGCCGAACTCGCCCAGCTCATGTCCAACAAGGCATTGCGCGAGGCCCTGGCCACCGAGCCGGATGCGGCCATCGTCCACAGAATGCTCACGACCGGCCAACTCTGATCCCACGCGGAATCGCTGCCATGCTCACGGTGCAGGAACTCGTCGACGACAACGCCGACAAAATCCCCTTTAACTGGATCTCGGGCCAGGGCGCCGCGGACCGCGCGATTCCCGATGACGGCATGGCGGCCGCCGATCTCGTCGGCCACTTGAACCTTATTCACCCGTCGCGCATCCAGGTGTTCGGCCAGGAAGAGCTGGCGTACTACACGCGTTTCGACCTGCGCCGCCGCATGCACCACATGGACGAGCTGCTGATCGGCGGCGTGCCGGCGATTCTGCTGGCCGATGGCCTGACGCCGCCGCAGGATCTGGTCGACCAGTGCGACCAGCACCAGGTGCCGCTGCTGTCCACGCCGGTTGCCGCCGCGCAGCTCATTGACCTCTTGCGCATCTATCTCGGCAAGAAGCTCGCGCCCACCACCACGGTGCACGGTGTGTTCCTGGACGTGCTGGGTCTGGGCGTCCTGATCACGGGCGAATCGGGTCTGGGCAAAAGCGAACTGGCGCTCGAACTGATTTCGCGCGGCCACGGCCTGGTGGCCGACGACGCGGTCGAGTTCTCGCGCACCGCGCCCAACATGATCGAAGGCCACTGTCCGCAACTGCTGCAGAACCTGCTGGAAGTCCGCGGCCTGGGCCTGCTCGACATCCGCACGATCTTTGGCGAAACCTCGGTGCGCCGCAAGATGCGGCTCAAACTCATCGTGCACCTGGTGCGCGCCACCGCGCAGGACAAGTTCGAACGCCTGCCGCTGCAGGACATCACGCAAGACATGCTGGGCCTGCCCGTACGCAAGGTGATGCTGCAAGTGGCCGCGGGCCGCAACCTGGCTGTGCTGGTCGAGGCGGCGGTGCGCAATACCATCCTCAAGCTGCGCGGCATCGACACGCTGGGCGAATTCATGGAACGCCAGGCCATGGCGATCCTCCAAAGCAGCAAATGAGCCCGCAACGTCGCCCTGCGGCATCGTGAGCCTTTACGAAACCCTGGCCGACGAGATCGCCTCGTCGATCGCAAGCGGCGTCCTGCGGGCCGGCGACAAGCTGTCCTCGGTGCGCGACGCGTGCGCCGCGCGCGGCGTCAGCCCCTCCACCGTCTTCCAGGCCTACTACCTGCTCGAAGCCCGCGGCCTGATCCGCGCGCAGCCGCGCTCGGGCTACTACGTCAACGCCCCCGCCGAATCGCTGCCGCCCGAACCGGGGGCCTCGTGCCCCGACGGCGAATCCACCGAACTGGCAATCAGCGAGCGGATCTTCGACATCCTCGGCTCGGTCCGCAACCGCGACGTCACGCCGCTCGGTTCGGCCTTCCCCTCCCCGCTGTTGTTTCCGTTACCGCGATTGGCGCAGGCCATGGCCGCGCATCTGAAGCGTCAGGATCCGCGTGACACCGTCGAAGACCTGGCGCCCGGCAATCCGCGCCTGCGACGGCAGATCGCGCTGCGCTACCTGATCGGCGGCATCAACCTGCCCGCCACCGATATCGTCGTCACCAACGGCGCCCTGGAAGCGTTGAATCTCTGCCTGCAAGCGGTCACGCAACCGGGCGACACCGTCATGGTCGAGGCGCCCACCTTTTACGGTGCGCTGCAGGCGCTGGAACGCCTTGGGCTGAAAGCGCTGGAAGTGCCTACCCATCCGCGCACCGGGATCGACCTGGACGCGATGCAGGCCGCCATCCAGCGGCACTCGCCGCGCGCCTGCTGGCTGATGACGCAGTTTCAGAACCCGCTGGGCTGCCTGATGCCGGACGACAGAAAGCGGCAGCTGGTCGAACTGCTTGCGCGGCACGACATTCCGCTGATCGAAGACGACGTCTATGGCGAGCTGTACTTTGGCACGACGCGGCCCGTGCCCGCAAAGGCCTACGACACGCGCGGACTGGTGCTGCATTGTTCGTCGTTCTCGAAATGCCTGGCGCCCGGCTATCGCATTGGGTGGGCCAGCGCCGGACGCTATGCCCAGCAGGTGCAGCGCCTGAAGCTGTCATCGACGCTGTCGGCATCAGGCCCCGCGCAGGGTGCGATTGCCGAATACCTGGAACAAGGCGGCTACGACCGCCACCTGCGGCGCCTGCGCCAAACCTTGCAGGCGCAGCAGGAGCGCATGGCCGACGCCATCGCGCAGGCCTTTCCCGCCGGCACGCGCGTGACGCGGCCGCAGGGCGGATTCTTCCTGTGGCTGGAACTGCCCGCCGCCGTGGATGCGCTGTCGCTGCACCGCCAAGCGCTGGCGCGCGGCATCAGCGTGGCGCCCGGCCCGATCTTCTCGGCCAGCGGCCAGTTTGGCAGCGCGCTACGCCTGAACTACGGGCATCCGTGGGAAGCCGGCATCGAAGCGGCGATCCGCACGCTGGGCGACCTGGCGCACGAGGCCTGCCGGGCGGCTGCCGCAGCGCGCTAGCCGGCGCTAATTCAACGTTGACGACGCCCGCGCGCGTTTGACCTCCAGCGCGCTCGTCCCGCCCGCCTCGTTGCCCCAGCTATTGCGGATGTATGTCACGAGCATCGCAATGTCGTTGTCGTTGAGCACCTGGCCGAACGGCGGCATGCCGTGGGGACGCGGGTTCGCGGCTGTGGCGGGCGCATACCCGCCGTCCAGCACCATGCGGATGGCGTTGACGGACGACGGCGCGGTCACCGACGGATTGCCGGCGAGCGCGGGCCACGCGGTGCCGCTACCCTTGCCGTCGGCCTGGTGGCATTGCGCGCACTGCTGGCTGTACAGCTTGCCGCCCAGCTCCATGGCCGCAGGCGCGGGGGCAGCCGCACGCGCGTCCGTCGCGGGCGGCGTGGCGGGCAGCGATTTCAGATAGACGCCGATGGCCAGCGCGTCGTCGTCGGTCAGGTGCTGCGTGCTGCCCAGCACGACTTCCGCCATCGGCCCGCTGACCGTCGAATGCGCGGCAATGCCGGTCTTGAGCAGCGTGGCAATATCCTGCGCGGTCCAGCGTCCCATGCCGGTCTGCATGTCGTTAGTAAGCGGCGGCGCGTACCAGTCCAGCACGGGAATCACGCCGCCGGCCAGCGCATCGCCCGCGCGCGTCGCGCCCAGGCTGTTGCGTGGCGTGTGGCAGGCCGCGCAATGACCCAGCCCTTCGACCAGATAGCGGCCGCGATTCCACTGGACAGACTGGCCGGGGTCCGCATCTTGCACACCCGGCTTGAAATACAGCGCGCGCCACGCCGCCAGCAGCATCCGCTGGTCATACGGGAATTCCATCTCGGGCGGACGGTTGGCCTGCTTGACGGGCGAAACGCTGCGCAGATAGGCATACAGCGCGTCGGAATCGCTGCGCGTGACACGCGTGTATTCGGTGTACGGAAACGCCGGGTACAGCAGCGTGCCGTCCTTCGATTTGCCGTTGTGCAGCGCCTGCCAGAAGTCGTCGGCCGTCCACGCACCGATGCCGGTATCCGGGTCGGGCGTGATGTTCGGGCCGTAGACCGTGCCGAACGGCGTGGGAACGGGCGTGCCGCCGGCAAACGCCTTGCCGCCCCGGCTGGTATGGCAGGCCATGCAGTTGCCGGCCAGCGCCAGGTAGCGGCCGCGCTCGATCTGCGCGGCGCCCTCGGCCGCCGCCGCGGCGGGGCCGGTGCTGGCATCGTCGCGCGTGCCCAGCCAATACAACCCGCCGGCGGCCACCACGACCGCCAGCAGCAGAACAACCAGAATTCTTTTCATCAGCGTCATTCGCGGCCCCGTTCAGCGTTGCGCCTGACTGCCGCATTCCGCGGGCAGCCGGACCGAGTTCGCGGCGTCGGGCACGTAGGGCTCGACCACGGGCTGTGACGACAGCCACGCCGTCAGGGCGCCGATGTCCGAAGGGGTGAGCTTGTGGGAGATGTCGGCCATGCAGTCCGGCGCGGCGGCGCGGCGCAGGCCGTTCTTCCAGCCGCCGATCTGCGCGCCGATGTAGTCGCGCGGCAGGCCCAGCAGGCCCGGGATGGCGGGCAGCATGCCGGAGAGGGCCGCGCCGTGACAGGATGCACAGGCCGGCAGACCGCGCGCCGCATCGCCCTCCTTGGCAAGCTTGCGTCCGGCCTTCAGCGTGGCGGCGGACACGTCCGCGCGAACGGGCGCCGGATACGGCACATGCTGCTCAGAAAAGTACGCGGCCATGTCGCGCAGGTAGTCGTCGGGCAACCCAGCCAGCAGGTGCGTCATGGGCCGGTACTGCCGACGCCCATCGCGAAAGTTCAGAAGCTGATGATAGAGATAGTCCTGCGGCTTGCCGGCCAGCCGCGGATAGTAGCCGTCGGCGCCCGCCCTGCCCTGCGCGCCGTGACACGCCGTACAGGCCGCAACACGGGCCGCCATGGTGTCCGGCTGCAGGGTCGGCGGCGCCGCCTGCTGCGCCAGCGACGGCGCGGACATAAACACAACAGCCGCAGCGGCAAAGGCGCTGCGGAAGGCCCAAAACCGCGGCAGTGAAACACTACAAGAGGAAATGAGGGCTAACATCTAGGTCAAATTCCCACACCCCGAATCGTGACGGCGGGGCGCGTAAAAGTGGAACTGCGATGGAACTGCGGCGTCTGCGGCCCCAAGCTTACGTCAGGGCGTGCAGCAGGGAACAGGCGCAGATCCTGAGTTTATGGCCATATCAGATGCTATCCCGCCGGCATCGTCCTGGAAAAGCGTGCCACAATCATGTCCATGTTGAAAGTCGTCCTCGTCACCGGCATTTCCGGCTCCGGCAAATCCGTCGCGCTGCGTATGCTCGAGGACGCAAGCTACACCTGTGTCGACAATCTTCCCGTCCGCTTCCTGACCGAATTCATTGCGCAGGCGCGCGATGACGGCATGGAACGCGTCGCCGTCGCCATCGACGTGCGCTCGCCGGGGGAACTCGCCGAACTGCCCGACGTGGTCACCGCGCTGCGCGCCATGGGCACGAGTCTGCGGGTCGTCTTCCTGGATGCCAACACGGCCACGCTGGTGCAGCGCTACTCCGAATCGCGCCGCCGCCATCCGCTGACCGACCGCCTGCAACGCGGCGGCACGGCGCCGTCGCTGACCGAATGCATTGCGCTGGAAAGAGAGCTGCTGGCGCCGCTGCGCGAGCAGGAACACGTCATCGATACGTCAGAGCTGACGCCCGGCCAGCTTCGCGCCTGGATCCGCGATCTCATCAAGGCAGACCGCGCGCCGCTGGTGCTGACGTTCGAATCGTTTGCCTACAAGCGCGGCGTGCCGGGCGACGCGGACCTGGTGTTCGACGTGCGCTGCCTGCCCAACCCCCATTACGACCGCAACCTGCGTCCGCTGACGGGCCGCGACGAACCCGTGGCCACGTGGCTCGCCGGGTACGAGCAGGTCGGCCTGATGATTGACGACATCGCAGGCTTCCTGAAGCGCTGGCTGCCGCTGTACACGCAGGACACCCGCAACTACCTGACCGTGGCCATCGGCTGCACCGGCGGCCAGCACCGCTCGGTGTATGTCGTGGAGCAACTGGCGCTGCGCTTTGCCGACCACGACCCGCTGCTGGTGCGCCACCGCACCCAACTGCCCGACGAAACCGCATGACGAGTTCCCGCCCCCTGCATTTCCTCTTTGTGCTGCTGCTCGCGATCGCGGTGGCAGGCTGTTCCTCCACCGGCGGACGCAAAAAGGGCGGCTATTACAAGGACGACGGGCCGGACGCCAATCCGCCGTCCAACCTGGATCAGATCCCCGACGCGGTGCCCAAGCTGGAACCCTACGCCAGCGGCGCGAACCGGCCCTACGTCGTGTTCGGCCAGCGCTATGTGCCGGACACCAGCGGCCAGGCCTACAAGAAGCGCGGCATCGCCTCGTGGTACGGCAAGAAATTCCACGGCAACTCCACGTCGATCGGCGAGACCTACGACATGTACGCCATGACGGCCGCGCACACCACGCTGCCGATCCCCAGCTACGCGCGGGTGACCAGCATGGTCAACGGCAAGACGATCATCGTGCGAGTGAACGACCGCGGCCCCTTCCACAGCGACCGCATCATGGACCTGTCCTACGTCGCGGCCTACAAGCTGGGCATCATCGGCCCGGGCAGCGGGCAAGTGGTCGTGGAAGCCATCCAGGCCGAAGAGATCCGGCGCCTGGCCTCGCAAGGCGCGCCCGCGGCCTCTGCGCCAGAACCCGAATCCGCCACGGGCTCCACGCCGGTGATGGCGCCGGTGGCGTCCACCCCCGTGGCGCTGGCCCCGGAACCCCTCGCGCCGGCTTCACCCAGCCCCGCTCCGATGCGGCCGGCGGCCGGCGCCGGGACGGGTACAGGCAGCATCTACCTGCAGGTGGGCGCGTTCAGCCAGCCCGGCAATGCGCAATCGCTGGTCAGCCGCATCAACACGCAGCTCGGCGCCGAAGGCGCGCCGCCGGCGTCGGTGGAACAGGCCAACAATCTGTACCGCGTGCGGATCGGCCCGTATCCCGATCGCCAAAGCGCGCTGAATGCCGTGCCGATGGTTTCCGACCGCATCGGCATCCTGCCGACGATCGCGTCGCAGTAAGCGGCAAGACGGCTACCAGGGCAGCTCCGCCTGCCCGTCGCACACGCGGCGCGCGTGCGCGCTGCGGCTGAGGTAACGGTTGCCTTCATGCGCCAGCAGCGCCTGCTTGCGCGGCAATCCGCCGCCGAATCCCGTCAGCGAAGTGTCCGCGCCGATCACGCGATGGCACGGAATGATGATGCTGATGGGATTGCGGCCCACCGCGCCGCCCACCGCCTGCGCGCCCTTGGGCCGGTTCACCGTGCGGGCCAGTTCGCCATAGCTGGTCAGCGTGCCGAATTCCAGCGCACATAGCGCATGCCAGACCTCGTGCTGGAACGTGGTGCCGACCGGGTCGAGCGTTACGTCGAACCCGCGGCGCTCGCCGGAAAACCATTCTTCCAGCTCGCGCCGCGCCTGTTCCAGGAACGGATCGCTGTCTGTCAGCGTCCATCCATCCGGCAACGGCAACAGCGCCTGATCGGTGAACCACGCGCCGCGCAATCCCTTCGGGCTGGCCAACAGGCGCAGATCTCCCAGCGGGGTGGGCATGTCGCGGTAGGTCAACCGCTCTTGCGGGTCGGCGGGCTTGTTGGACACGACAGTCGAATACACCATGGCTTACTCCTGCGCCTTCTTGCGGGTCAGGGCCCGGTTGTAGAGCACGTCGCGCGGCTGGCCGGTGACCTTGGCCGCAACGCGCGCGGCGTCGCGCACGGACAGCGATTCCAGCAAGGCGTCCAGCAGGACGTCGTGGGCGGGATCGACATCGCCGGTCTCGGGCGCGTCCGCCTCGGCATGGACGATCAGCACGAACTCGCCCTGTTCGCGATGCGCATCGGCGGCCAGCCATGCCGCAGCCTCGCCCAGCTTGACGGTGCCGATCTCTTCGAAGCGTTTGGTCAGCTCGCGCGCGACGGTCAGTTCGCGTTCCGGGCCACAGACCTCGAGCAGGTCGGCAAACGTGGCCGCCAGGCGGTGGGGCGATTCGAACATCACGACCGGCGCGGGCAACGCGCACCACTGGCGCAGCCAACGCTGCCGGGCCACCGCCTTGGGCGGGGCAAAGCCCGCGAAGGCGTAGGCGGGGTTCTCGTCCGTGGTGACGCCGCTCCCCATCAGGGCGGCGATCACGGCGCTGGGGCCGGGTACCGGCACGACGGCAAAGCCGGCGGCGCGCACGGCCCGGACCACACGGGCGCCGGGGTCGCTGACCGCGGGCGCGCCGGCATCGGACACCAAGGCCACGCGCTGGCCTTGCGCCAGGCGCTCGCAAATGGCCTGCGCCGCGGCGGCCTCGTTGTGGCGATGCGCCGCCATGAGCGGCGTGCCGACACCCCAGGCATCGAGCAGCGTGCGGCTGGCGCGCGTGTCCTCGGCAGCGATCACGTCAGCCCGCTGCAGGGCGTGCCAGGCGCGCAGGCCCAGGTCGCCCAGATTGCCGATGGGCGTGGCCACGACATACAACGTCGAGGCTGGCCAATGCTGGCCGGCCACACGTTCCGACACGCGGGACCAGGCATCGCCGGCAGTGGGGGGTGAGACGTTTTGATTCATTGCTGCCTGCTGACACGGAAAACCATGTCAGTGTAGCCGCCTATGCACGCTGCTTTTGGATTCCCATGACGGACGACACCCTGCGCCTGGCCTGCGAACTTGCCCTGGCCGCCCGCCGCCGCGCCGCAAAACGCAAGCGCCGCGCGGGGCGCCTGCCTGCCGACCGTCCGCCCCCGCGCCGCTCCCCCGCCCAGCGTCGGGGCGATCACCATGAAGCAGCTGCGCTGCGCCTGCTGGCGGCGCGGGGCCTGACGCTGCTGGCGCGCAACCTGGCCTGCCGCGCCGGTGAAATCGACCTGGTCATGCGCGACGGCGACACGCTCGTCTTCGTCGAGGTCCGGGCGCGCGCAAGCATCCGCTTCGGCGGCGCCGCCGCCAGCATCGGCCGCGAAAAGCAGACGCGGCTTGCCCGGGCGGCGGCGTATTGGCTGCCCGAACTCGCCCGCCGGCACTGGGGCGGCTCGGCCCCGCCCGCCCGCTTCGACGCCGTGGTTTTCGACGGCGGCGACCCGGCCTGGCTGCGCGGCGCATTCTGGCTGCCGTGATGCGGCAGGCCTTGCCCGGCGCCCGCCCCCGCCCTCGTTGCGCAAGGACAGAACCGCAGCCCGGCCCCGTGAGATAATCGCGCCCATGGATATGACCTCTCGCATGACGTCGCACTTTCGCGATGCCATGGCCGCTCACGAACAAAGCATGAACGTCCTGGCCGAACCCCTGGCGGTGGCCGTGGACGTGCTGTTCGGCGCCCTGGCGAACAACGGCAAGATTCTGGCTTGCGGCAATGGCGGATCGGCTGCCGACGCGCAGCATTTCATCGCGGAACTGGTGGGCCGCTTCGAACGCGAACGCCTGCCGCTCGCGGGCATTGCGCTTAACACCGACACCTCGATCCTCACGGCGGTCGGCAACGACTACGGCTTTGACGAAGTCTACGAACGGCAGGTCAACGCCTTCGGGCAGGCCGGCGACGTGCTCGTGGCCATCTCGACCAGCGGCAATTCGCCCAACGTGGTCCGCGCCATGGAAGCCGCCAGCGCGCGCGAGATGCACGTACTTGCCTTGACCGGCAAGGGCGGCGGCGTCATGGGGGAACTCATTACCCCGATGGACGTCCATCTATGTGTTCCCAGCGATCGCACCATGCGCATCCAGGAAGTCCATATTCTGCTGCTGCACGCGCTGTGTGACGGCATCGACGCTCTTCTGCTTGGAGACACCGAATGATTCTTGACGCCAGACCCGCAGTCCGCCCGCTGATGCTTGCCGCCGCGCTATCCACCGCGGCGCTTTCGCTGACGGCCTGCGCGCCCTTGATCGTGGGCGGCGCCGCCGCCACCACGGCGGTCGTGGTCACCGACCGCCGCACGTCCGGCGTCCAGCTCGAAGACCAGAACATGGCCTTCAAGGCGCAGAGCCAGATCGCTCAAAAGCTGGGCGACGCCGCGCGCGTCAATGCCATGGCCTACGGCGGCCACCTGCTGCTGACGGGCGACGTGCCCTCGGAAGAAGCCAAGAGCCAAGCCACCGCCATCGCGCAAAGCGTCGAAAACGTGAAGCAGGTCATCAACCAGCTCAACGTCGGCCCCATCGCGTCGTTCGGCCAGCGCTCCAACGACACCTGGCTGACCTCCAAGGTCAAGACCGCGCTCCTGAACACCAAGTACGTGCCCTCCGGCACCATCGCGGTCACCACCGACCGCGGCGTCGTCTACCTGATGGGCAAGGTCACCCAGGCCGAAGGCGACTACGCCGCCAATGCCACTGCGGACGTCGGCGGCGTGACCAAGGTGGTCAAGCTCTTTGAAACCATCAGCCGCGAAGAAGCCATCCGCCTGTCTGGCAGCGGCTCCAAACCTGCCACCACCGAAAGCAAGGCGCCCATCGAAAGCGGCACCGGTCCGGCCACCGACAACGCGGCTGGCACCGGCGGCACGAGCAGCGGCGTCGAGGCAATGCCCATCAAATGAAAAAAGCCATCGTAGCCCTCGCAGTTCTCGTGGCGGTCGGCATCGGCGCCTGGTTTGCCATGCGCCCGGCCCAAACCGCGCCCGACGTTACTTTCACCACGCTCGAAGGCAAGACCTTCTCCATGCAGGACCTGCGCGGCAAGGTCGTGCTGGTCAAATTCTGGGCAACCAGCTGCGTGACCTGCGTGAAGCAGATGCCCGACACCATCTCCGCCTACAACGAGTACGCGGACAAGGGGTATGAAGCCATCGCGGTCGCCATGAACTACGACCCGCCCAACTTCGTGCTCAACTTCGCCGAAACGCGCAAGCTGCCGTTCCCGGTTGCGCTGGACACCAAAGGCGAGATCGCGCGCGCCTTCGGAGACATCCGCCTGACGCCCACGGCGTTCCTCATCGACAAAGAGGGACACATCATCAAGCGTTATCTGGGCGAATACGACAAGGCCGAGTTCCACGCCACAGTGGAAAAGGCCCTGGCCGCCGGCTGATCTGCCGTCTCGGCGCGCCCCCAAGAATCGCCCGCCGCTTGCGGGCGATTTTTTTTGGGCGGTTCGGGCATCCGGCACCCGCGTGGGACGGGGCGCTGCGGGGACGGCGTCAGACACCCGGGTGAGCGTGTCGTCAGCATGTGACATGCGGTTCTGCGGGTGTCAGACACCTCGGTATGCCGAAAGGGCCTTTGACACCTTTCCATGCAAAAAGCCGCCCGTTTATTGCGGGCGGCTTTTCACTTAGGGCATGGCGATTGCCGGGCTCGGGCAGTTCAAACCACCCGCGCTCCGCACATCAAAACGCGGGAACGACCGCGCCCTTGTACTTTTCCTGAATGAAGGTCTTGACCTCCGGCGAGTGCAGCGCGTCGACCAGCTTCTTGATTCCCGGCGCGTCCTTGTTGTCGCTGCGGGTCACGAGCACGTTGGCGTACGGCGAGTCGGCGCCTTCGATGAACAGCGCGTCCTTGGTCGGCACCAGACCCGCTTCCAGCGCGTAGTTGGTGTTGATCAGCGCCAGATCCACGTCGTCCAGCGCACGCGGCAGCATGGCGGCTTCGAGTTCACGGAACTTCAGCTTCTTGGGGTTCTCGACGACATCGGCGGCGGTCGCCAGGATGTTGGCCGGATCCTTGAGCTTGATGACGCCCTGCTTTTGCAGCAGCACCAGCGCGCGGCCGCCGTTGGACGGGTCATTGGGGATGGCGACCGTGGCGCCGTCCTTCAGGTCGGACAGGCTCTTGATCTTCTTGGAGTAGCCACCGAACGGCTCGACGTGGACCAGGGCCACCGGCACGAGGGTCGCCTTGCGGTCCTTGTTGAAGCTTTCCAGGTACGGCTTGTGCTGGAAGAAGTTGGCGTCCAGTTGCTTGTCCGCCAGTTGCAGGTTGGGCTGCACGTAGTCGCTGAACACCTTGATGTCGAGCTCCACGCCTTCCTTGGCCAGCTTGGGCTTGACCACTTCAAGGATCTCGGCATGCGGCACCTGCGTGGCGCCCACGACGACCTTTTCGGCGTGGGCCGCGTTGGCGGCAACCAGGAGGACCGACGCCGCCAGGGCAGAACGGACAAAGTTCAAACGCATGTCTTGCCTCTTTTATGGTGAAAATCGGGGATCGATGTCCCGCAGGTTCGGGCAGGCCCCCTTTTGCGGGGCGTGCCGTTGTGAAAACGCCCCCAATTTACCTGAATGCCCGTTATTTGTCGGGCATATGGACATAGGTTTGCAGCATAAGAAACCTGTGGGTACTACAATCCGTCGTATGCTTGCGCTAGCCGCGTTCCAACCGCGTTCTTGTGCAGGCATTTTTTTAACGCCCATCAACTTTTCTGTTATTTATCTGCCGACTTAGCTGCCATGACCGACACCCCCGACCCTGCTGCCGTTTCGTCTCCCGCCGTCAAAGCCGCCGTGCTGTCCGAGGCTCTGCCGTATATCCGACGATTTCACGGCAAGACCATCGTGGTCAAGTACGGCGGCAACGCCATGACGGAAGAGCGATTGCAGCGCAGCTTCGCGCACGATGTCGTGCTGCTCAAGCTGGTGGGTCTGAACCCGGTGGTGGTCCACGGTGGTGGTCCGCAGATTGATGACGCCCTGCGCCGCATCGGCAAGCAAGGCACCTTCATCCAGGGCATGCGCGTCACCGACGCCGAGACCATGGAAGTCGTTGAATGGGTGCTTGGCGGCCAGGTCCAGCAGGACATCGTCATGATGATCAACGAGGTCGGCGGCAAGGCCGTGGGCCTGACTGGCAAGGACGGTGGCCTGATCCAGGCCCAGAAAAAGCTGATGGCCAACAAGGACAACCCGTCCGAACCCATCGACATCGGCTTCGTCGGCGACATCACGATGGTGGAACCGGCCGTCGTGAAGGCCCTGCAGGACGACCAGTTCATCCCCGTCATCTCGCCCATCGGTTATGGCGAGGACGGCACGGCCTACAACATCAACGCCGACGTCGTCGCCGGCAAGATGGCCGAAGTGCTGGGCGCCGAGAAGCTGCTCATGCTGACCAACACCCCGGGCGTGCTGGACAAGGGCGGCAAGCTGCTGCGCAGCCTGTCGGCCCAGACCATCGACGAGCTCTTTGCCGACGGCACGATCTCCGGCGGCATGCTGCCCAAGATCTCGTCCGCGCTGGATGCCGCCAAGAACGGCGTGAACTCGGTGCACATCGTCGACGGCCGCGTGCCGCACTGCCTGCTTCTGGAAATCCTGACCGACCAGGGCGTCGGCACGATGATCAGCTCGCACTGATGAAGCACACCCCAGCAGCACGGCGCGCCGCGCAAGCCTCATGATGCAAGTGCGACGCCAATTGCTGCGGCCCGCAGTGCGGATGCGCCGCTCCCGCGGGATTGCCACAGGCGCGCCCGAGCGCCTGTGGCTGTTCGATCTGGACAACACGCTCCACGACACATCGCACGCCATCTTCTCCAAGATCGACCACGGCATGACGATGGCGGTGGCCGAGGCGCTGAACGTGGACGTGGACGCCGCCAACCTCGTGCGGTCGCAATACTGGAAGCGTTACGGCGCCACCATGATTGGCATGGTGCGCCACCACGGCGTCGACGCCCACGAGTTCCTGCATCGCAGCCACGACTTCGACGTCGCGCCGCTGTTGCGCTCGGAAAAGGCGCTTGCCTACAAGCTGCGCCGCCTGCCTGGGCGCAAGGTGCTGCTGACAAACGCGCCGCTGCACTATGCGCGCTCTGTCCTGTCGCACCTGGGTATCCTGCGCCAGTTCGACAGCCTGTGGGCCATCGAGCACATGCGGCTGCACGGCGAGTTCCGGCCCAAGCCCTCCGCGGCGCTGCTGCGCTACGTGCTGGCGCGCGAAGGCGTGCCCGCCCACCGCGCCGTGCTGGTGGAAGACACGCTGGCCAACCTGCGGGGCGCCCGCCTGGCAGGCCTGAAGACGGTCCACGTGTATCACCCCGGCACCCCCTTCGGACGCGGACGCTCGCACCGCCCGGCCTACGTCGACTTGCGGGTAAACTGCGTCAGTGATTTATTGTTACGCCGGCGCCCCCTGCGGGGCTGACGGCACGCAGTATCCCCTCCACCCGTCATCCTGCGCGAAGCAGTCCCTCCCATGGCGAGCAAACCCGGCGAGCGCAAGACCCAGATTCTGCAGACTCTGGCCGAAATGCTGGAGCAGCCGCACGCGTCCCGCATCACCACGGCCGCCCTCGCCGCGCGCCTCGAAGTCTCCGAAGCCGCCCTCTACCGGCACTTTGCGAGCAAGGCGCAGATGTTCGAAGGGCTGATCGAGTTCATTGAAACCAGCATCTTCACGCTGGTGAACCAGATCGCCACCGCCGAGCCCTATGGATTGCCGCAGGCTCACAAGACGGTCTCCATGCTGCTGACCTTCTCGGAGCGCAACAAGGGCATGACGCGCGTGCTGACTGGCGATGCGCTGGTCACGGAAGACAACCGGCTACAGGAACGCATCAATCACATCAACGACCGCATCGAGGCATCGTTGAAGCAATCGCTGCGCATCGCCATCACCGACGGCGGCCTGCCGCAGGAAGCCAACGTCGCCGCGCATGCCAGCCTGCTCACGCATCTGGTGCTGGGCCGCTGGCTGCGTTACGCGCAGAGCGGATGGCGGGTCACGCCCACGCTGCATCTGGACGAACAGCTACGCCTGGCCCTGGGTTGACGCGCCGGCATTAGCGCCGTTTCGCGGAACAATCCCGGTGGTGTGCAGGGGCAAAACGAACTTTATCGTGTCCCGATTGGTTCGCGCCGACGCAACACTCGTACGCTTGCCCCGCCATGGGGGCGACGAGCATAATGCCCAGAACGAGTTTTCCACAAGCGCTGTTTTTCACCTTCTTGACGCTCATCAATACGGGTTTTCCACAATGCCGTCACGATCATCCTGTAGCGTCGAAACACCGGACTGATTTACCCCGTGCTCGCGGGCGGTGTTTCGTCAGTTTGACCTCAACTGGAGAAGGATATGGCTGCGGAAACCGCTGTCCCCGCCTCGCAAGCCCCCCAAAAAACCAAGATTCCCATCGGGCTCATCGCCGGCATCCTCGTGATGATCGGCGTTTTAATGATGCCCTTGCCGGCAGACCTGCCCGTTGCAGGCCATCGCATGCTGGCAATCCTGGCGTTTGCCGTGGTCGTCTGGATCACCGAAGCCGTCTCGTACGAAGCCAGCGCCATCATGATCACGACGCTGATGGCTTTCCTCCTGGGCACCGCGCCCACCATCAAAGATCCCAACGTTCTCTACGGCACGTCCGCCGCCATCAGCATGGCGCTGACCGGCTTTGCGAACTCGGCGCTGGCGCTCGTCACCGGCGCCTTGTTCATTGCCGCCGCCATGACATTCACCGGACTGGACCGGCGCATCGCGCTGGTGACGCTGTCCAAGGTGGGCACCAGCACGCGCCGCATCCTCATCGGATGTATCGCCGTGACGATCGTGCTGAGCCTGGTCGTGCCCAGCGCCACCGCGCGCAGCGCCGCCGTGGTTCCGATCATGATGGGCGTGATCGCGGCCTTCGGCGTGGACAAGCGCTCGAACATCGCGGCCGGCATCATGATCATCGTGGCCCAGGCCACCAGCATCTGGAACGTCGGCATCCAGACCGCCGCCGCGCAGAACCTGCTGACGGTCGGCTTCATGGAAAAGATGCTGGGCGAACGCGTGGCATGGTCGGACTGGCTGATCGCCGGCGCCCCTTGGTCTCTCATCATGTCGGCCGTGCTGATCGTCGTCGTGCTCAAGCTGCTGCCGCCTGAAAGCAACAGCATCGCCGGCGGCAAGGAAGCCGTCGAGAAATCGCTGCTCGACCTAGGTCCCATGACCGGCGCGCAAAAGCGCCTGATGGCCGTGTCGGTCATGCTGCTGCTGTTCTGGTCGACCGAAGGCAAGCTGCACAAGTTCGACACCACCTCGACCACCTACTTCGGCCTGGTGCTGCTGATGCTGCCGCGCTTTGGCGTGATGACGTGGAAAGACGTGCAATCGCGCATCCCATGGGGCACGGTGATCGTGTTCGGCGTGGGCATCAGCCTGGGCACGGCGCTTCTCACGACGCAGGCCGGCCAGTGGCTGGGCAACCAGGTGGTGCATCACACCGGCCTGGACCACCTCGGCCCGCTCGCCATCTTCGCCATCCTGGCGGCCTTCCTGATCGTGATCCACCTGGGCTTTGCCAGCGCCACCGCGCTGACCTCGGCCATGCTGCCCATTCTGATCTCGGTGCTGGCAACGCTGCCGGGCGACTTCAGCCGCCTGGGCATGACGATGCTGCTGGGCTTCGTGGTCAGCTATGGCTTCATCCTGCCCATCAACGCGCCGCAGAACATGGTGTGCCTGGGTACCGAAACCTTCAACGCCAAGCAATTCGCCAAGGTGGGCATCATCGTGACCATCGTGGGCTACCTGCTGATGCTGCTGATGGGCATGACCTACTGGCGCTGGCTGGGCTGGCTGTAAGGAGTCGTCATGAAAATCACGATTGCCCAAGCTAACGAATACGGCCGCCGGGTGCTGATGGCACAAGGCGTGCCGGAAGACATCGCGCGTGATGTCGCCGAACATCTGGTGGAATCGGACCGCGTGGGATACACGAGCCACGGCCTGTCCATCCTGACGAACTACCGCCGCGTGCTGTCCGAGGGCCTGGCCCAACCCGACGGACGTCCCGAACTCCTCAACGACCGCGGCGCAATGCTGGCCTACGACGGCCACCACGGACTGGGCCAGTACGTGGGTAAGGTCGTCATCGAAAAGGCGATCGAGCGCACGCAGGAACATGGCCAGTGCATCCTGACCCTGCGCCATAGCCATCACCTTGGCCGCATGGGCCATTTCGGCGAGATGGTGGCAGCCAAGGGACTGATCCTGCTGGCTTTCACCAACGTGATCAACCGCTCGCCCACCGTCGCCCCGTTCGGCGGCGCCCAGGCGTGCCTGACCACGAATCCGCTGTGCTTCGCCGGCCCCCTACCCGGCGGCCGGCCGCCGTTCATCGTGGACATGGCCACCAGTTCGATCGCGGTGAACAAGGCGCGCGTGCTGGCGGCCAAGGGTGAGCAGGCGCCGCCGGGGTCGCTGATCGACGCTGACGGCAACCCGACTACTGACCCGGGCGCGCTCTTTACCGATCCTCCTGGCGCATTGTTGCCATTCGGCGGCCACAAGGGCTACGCACTGGGCCTGGTTGCCGAACTGCTCGCGGGCGTCCTGTCCGGCGGCGGCACCATCCAACCCGAACATCCGCGCATCGGCGTGGCGACAAACAATATGTTCGCGCTGCTGCTGGATCCGCAGGTGGACTTCAATACTGATTGGCGGTCGATGGAAGTCGGCGCATTCATCGACTACCTGCACGCGTGCAAGCCGCAGCCTGGGGTGGAATCGGTGCAGTATCCGGGTGAGTATGAGGCCCGGAATCGGGCGGTCAATGCGGATTCGGTGGAGTTTGATAGTCGAATCTGGGATGGGTTGACGAAGTTGGCCGTGGAGCTTGGGGTGCCTGAAGCGTTGCCGTGAGGGAGTTTCGGGGACGGGATTTAGGCTGGCATTCATGCGCGTTCTTTTGACGCCCGCCGTAGCGGGGGCTGGGGAGCGCGGGGCGAGTTGGGTTCTTTAGGTGCTTGCCCACGGAGGGGGGAAAGAGAGAGATCTTGCGGTGCCCGCCCCCGGCCGGCCGCGCGGGCGGCCATTGGGGGCTTACGCGGCGTCTTGCGTCGTGGCGATGACGCTTCGCGTGTGGCTACGACTGCTCCAGGTGTCTGACACCCTGGTGCGATCCACGTCATGCCAAGCGCATCTCCCTAGGGTGTCAGACACCGGCAGAGCCCCCGCTACGACGTGCTCCAGTCGCTTCAGCTTTGCCGACGGCGGGGCGAGTTGGGTTCTTTAGGTGCTTGCCCACGGAGGGGAGAAAGAGAGAGATCTTGCGGTGCCCGCCCCCAGCTGGCCGCGCGGGCGGCCTTCGGGGGCTTACGCGGCGTCTTGCGTCGTGGCGATGACGCTTCGCGTGTGGCTGCGACTGCTCCAGGTGTCTGACACCCTGGTGCGATCCACGTCATGCCAAGCGCATCTCCCTAGGGTGTCAGACACCGGCAGAAGAACGAAAACCGTCGCGCATTCCGGTGTCCGGACCCAACTGCAGATAGCGGTCGGCTCGCCATTAAGCGTCACTTGAACTGCAGTGCCCGATGGGGGGGCCGCCCAGGCAAGTCCAGAGCGAAGGCTCCGGTCCGCAATCGTGGGCGATCGTGCCCACGGTGACCGCGGCGTCGGGCGACCCACGAAGAACAACCACCAACATCAAGTCTTCACAGACCGATGCCGACTGATACTCATCATGATCCCAAACGCAATCCCCATCGTGAACAACGCCGTCCCCCCGTAGCTCATGAACGGCAACGGCACCCCCACCACGGGCAAGATCCCCGTCACCATGCCCACGTTCACGAATACGTAGATGAACAGCATCATCGTCAGCGCACCCGCCAGCAACCGGCCGAATTGCGACGCGGCCCGGGATGCGATCGTCAAACCGCGCGCCATCATCAGCCCGTACAGCACCAGGATCGCAATACCGCCGTACAGGCCAAATTCCTCGGCGTACACGGCAAAGATGAAGTCAGTCGTGCGCTCCGGGATGAAGTCCAGGTGCGTCTGCGTCCCCTTCATGTAGCCTTTGCCGTAGACGCCGCCCGAGCCCACCGCGATCATCGATTGAATCGTGTGAAAGCCCTTGCCCAGCGGGTCCGAACTGGGGTTGAGCAGCGTGCAGACCCGGTGCTTCTGGTATTCGTGCAGCACTACCCAGTCCACGTCCGGCTCGCATAGCTGGTCTTCGTAATAGACCAGCGTGCCGATGGCAATGACGCCGGCCAGCATGACCGGCACCAGCAGTTTGAACGACAGACCCGCGAAATAGATCACGAAAAAGCCCGCGCCGAACACCAGCAGTGCCGTGCCCAGGTCAGGCTGCAACACGATCAGGCCGAAGGGTGCGGCCAGCATCGCGGCGGCGGCCAGGAAGTCGCGCACGCGGACCGCGCCTTCGTGGCGCTGGAAATACCAGGCCAGCATCATCGGCACCGCGATTTTCATCATCTCGGACGGCTGGATGCGGGTCACGCCCAGGTTCAACCAGCGGGTCGCGCCCTTGCTGGTCTCGCCGAAGAACTCGACGCCCAGCAGCAGCACCACGCCCACCACGTAGAACGGCAACGCCAGCTTCATCAGCAGCTTGGGCGGAATCAGCGCCATCGTCCACATCGCGAAGAACGCGATGATGAAGTTGCGCGACTGTTCCGCGAAGCGCCAGTCAGTGCCGCCGACGGCCGAGTGCATCACCGTCAGGCCAAGCGCCGCGAACATCATCAGGATCGCGAGCAGCGGCCAGTCGAAGGCCGTGAACACGCGCAGCAGGATCAGGCCAAGACGTTTCATTGTTGGCGCACCAGGTCGGAGGCGATGTCGTCGACCGTCGCCATGGTGTCCGCGCGCTCGGGCCGGACGATCTTGTCCTGGCGATCCTTGGCCAGCCAGTAATCGAAGACCTTGCGCGCGACCGGAGCCGCCACGCTGGCGCCCCAGCCGGCGTTCTCGACGATCAGCGCCACGGCGATGCGCGGCTGCTCAAGCGGCGCGAAGCCCATGAACAATGCGTGGTCGCGCAGGCGTTCGTCGATCGCGCTGGCGCGGTAATGGCCGCCTCGCAGGCTGAACACCTGCGCGGTGCCGGTCTTGCCGGCGGCCTGGTACGGCGTGTTGGCGAACGCGCGCCGCGCCGTGCCGGCACGCACCACGTCGGCCATGGCGTTCTTGATGACGTCCACGTTGGCCTGCTTGAGTGGAATGCGGTAATCGGGCGGCGCCTCGGTCGGCTTGGCCACGCCCGAGCGCGGATCGCGGACCGCATGCACCAGGTGCGGGCGGCGGTACAGGCCATTGTTGGCCAGTGTGGAGGTGCCCTGCGCCAACTGCAGCAGCGTGAAGGCGTTGTAGCCCTGGCCCACGGCCACGGAAATGGTCTCGCCCGCGTACCAGCGCTGGCGTTCCTTGTCTTTGTAGGCTGCACGCTTCCAGTCGGTGGACGGCAGCACGCCGCGCTTCTCGCCTTCCAGGTCGATGCCGGTGATCTGGCCGAATCCAAACTGCTTGGTGAAATCGTGCAGCGCGTTCACGCCGATTTCCGGTCCGAGCGAGTAGAAATAAGTGTCGGACGACACGACGATGGCCTTGTGCATGTCCGTCATGCCATAGGCTGCGCCGCCCGCGTTGCGGAACTTCTGCCCGCCGAATTCGTAATAGCCCGGGTCCGAGATGCGATCGGTGGCGCGGCGCTTGCCCAATTCCAGCGCGGCCAGTCCCACGAAGGGCTTGTACGTGGAGCCGATGGGATACGTGCCGTACAGGGGACGGTTGATCAGCGGGTGGTCCGGCGATTCGTTCAGCATGCGCCAGTTGTCGACATCAATGCCGTCCACAAACAGATTGGGATCGAACGACGGCTGCGAGACGAACGCCAGTACTTCACCCGTGTCCGGGTCGATGGCGACGAGCGCGCCACGCTGTCCCTCGAAGGCCTCTTCAGCCACCTTCTGCAGGCCCATGTCGATGGACAGCATGATGTCCGAGCCCGGAACGGGATCGATGCGGCGCAGCGTGCGCATGGGCCGGCCGCCAGCGGTGACCTCGACTTCTTCGAGACCCGTGCGGCCGTGCAGCTGCTCTTCCCAGGTCTTCTCGATGCCCTTCTTGCCGATGACTTCGGTGCCGCGGTAGTTGCCGAGCTGACCGGCGCGGTCCAGCTCCTCGATATCGTTGTCGGCGATGCGGCCAATGTAGCCGACCACGTGCGCGGCCGACACGCCCTGCGGGTATTCGCGCACCCAGCGGGCGCGCAGCTCGACACCCGGAAACTGGAATGCGTGCGCGGCAAACCACGCGGCCTCGGTTTCGTTCAGGTTGTTGCGCAACTGCAGGCTGGCGTAGCGGCTGGATTCGGCCGCACGGCGCTTGAAGCGGCGCTGGTCGGACGGACTGATGTAGACGACTTCGGTCAGGCGCTCGAAGAGTTCGTTCATGTTGCCCGCGTGGGCCGGCACAACTTCGAGCGTGTAGGTACGGTAGTTGCGGGCCAGGACCTCGCCGTTGCGGTCCAAGATCTCGCCGCGGCGCGGCGGAATTGGCACGACCGCGATGCGATTGCGGTCGGCGCGTTCGGACAGGCCCTCGTAGCGGTCGACCTGCAGGTACCAGAAGCGGCCCACCAGCACGCCGAAGCAGACCAGCGCGAAGGCGCCGCCCACCCAGGCGCGCAGGCGAAAGCGCTGCTTCTGCTGCTGGCCGGTTTTCTTGAATTCAAACATGACGCAACGCCGCCGTCAGGCGGACGAAGATTCGGCGTCGTCGACACCGCGTTGCGGCAGGTGCAGCACCCAACCCGCCAGCGGCCACAGCGCAGCCGTCAGCAGCACGCTGATGCCCCAGTCCCAGCCCGGCCATTTTCCGGCCAGCCACGCGTGGATGATCTGGGTGACAAAACGCGCAATGAAGAACACAGGCAGCATGTGCATCGCCTGGCTCCAGAGATCGAAACGCTGCAGCCGGCGGTGCAGGACGACCGCGCCGTAGGCGACGAGCGTGTACGACAGCGCGTGCTCGCCCAGGAGGCCCGCGTCGTGCACGTCCATGAGCACGCCAAAGAAGAACGCGGTGAACAGGCCCACGCGGCGCGGCTCGTGCACGCACCAGAAGGCGATGATGAGCAGCAGCACGTCGGGCGCGCCTTGCCACAGGCGCCACGGCAGTAAAGACACCAGCCAGGCAAGCAGGACGGTGCCCCACACGAAGAAGGCATGCGCGGGACCCGACAGGCGGTCGGGCTGCACGTTGCTGGGCGTGCCGAGGCGGCGCGGCGACTGCCCCGCCGCTTGTTGATTAGTCCGATCCACCGGAATCGACCTCCTGACGGTTGGACTCGGCGCGATCCACATCTACCTGCAGAACCAGGAAGTGGCGATAGCGTTCGGGATGGGCCAGCGGTTCACACACGGCACGCGCGAAACCGGATGCGGTATCACGTTCCACCGAGGTCACTTTGGCCACGGGCAGGCCGGCGGGAAAGAGGCCGCCGACGCCGCTAGTGACAATAGTATCCCCTTCCTTGATGTCCGCATTGGCCGCCAGGTAGCGCACTTCCATCTTGCCGGGCGAATTGCCGCCGAACGCGATGAGGCGCAGTCCGTTGCGCAAAAGTTGCACGGGGATGGAGACCTGCTCGTCGGTGACGAGCGCCGCCTCGGCGGTCATGGGCGTCACCCGGACAATCTGGCCGACCACGCCGCCTTCGTCGATGACCGGCATGCCGGGCGCAAGACCTGCCTTGCTGCCCTTGTTGAAAACCAGGCGCTGGGTGAACGCGTTGGTGGGTTCGTACATGACTTCGACCACCACGGCGGACTGCGCCACGGTGTCCGTCACGCCAAGGAGGCGGCGAAGCTGGGAGTTTTCGGCGGCAAGCTGCGCCGCGTGGGACGCGACCTGCGCGAGTTCGATGCGCTGGCGCTGCAGCGCTTCGTTTTCGCTGCGGATGAGGTTGGCCGCGTTAACCCATTCGTTGACTTGCTGGACGAGATCGCGCGGCGCCATGACGGCACGCTGGAACGGATAAAGCCCTACGGCAATCGCGCGGCGCGCCGGCTCCAGCATGCGCCATTGGGAATCCATGACGATCAGGGCCAGGGCAAGGACGACCAGAACGACGAGCCGCACCTCTGCCGGTGGGCCGCGCCTGAATAGGGGAGGAGTCCCTTGTCGTTGCATGAATCTCAGCCCGGGCGCCCGCGTCCGAGGCTCCCGCAGCGGCCGGAGCCAGAATAAAGCGGGGCTCCGGGCTGGCGGGCAATATTAGTCGTTGATGAAGATGGCGCCCAGTTTCTCAAGGTGTTCCAGCGCTTCGCCGCAACCGCGCACGACGCAGGTCAGGGGATCGTCGGCCACCACGACCGGCAGGCCGGTTTCTTCTTGCAGCAGGCGGTCCAGGTCGCGCAGGAGCGCGCCGCCACCGGTCAGGGCGATGCCCTTGTCGGTGATGTCCGCGCCCAGTTCGGGCGGCGTCTGTTCAAGCGCGATCTTGACGGCGGAAACGATCTGATTCAGCGGATCGGTCAGCGATTCCAGGATCTCGTTGGACGATACCGTGAAGCTGCGCGGCACGCCTTCGGCCAGATTGCGGCCCTTGACTTCGATTTCGCGGACTTCGGAACCCGGGAATGCCGAGCCGATTTCCTTCTTGATCAGTTCGGCCGTGGGTTCACCGATCAGCATGCCGTAGTTGCGACGGATGTAGTTGACGATGGCCTCGTCGAACTTGTCGCCGCCGACGCGCACGGAACCCTTGTAGACCATGCCGCCCAGCGAGATGACAGCCACTTCGGTGGTGCCGCCGCCGATGTCGACGACCATCGAGCCGCTGGCATCGGACACGGCCAGGCCGGCGCCGATGGCGGCGGCCATGGGTTCTTCGATCAGGAAGACGTGGGAAGCGCCGGCGCCGAGCGCCGATTCGCGGATGGCGCGGCGTTCAACCTGGGTGGAGCCGCAGGGCACGCAGACAATGATCCGCGGGCTGGGCGCCAGCATGTTGCGGGGGTGCACCATGCGGATGAACTGCTTGAGCATCTGCTCGGTGACCGTGAAGTCGGCAATCACGCCGTCCTTCATGGGCCGAATGGCTTCAATGTTGCCGGGGACGCGGCCGAGCATCTGCTTGGCTTCGTGCCCGACGGCTTGAATGATCTTCTTGCCGTGGGGGCCGCCTTCATGACGGATTGCGACCACGGAAGGTTCATCGAGAACGATGCCCTTGCCGCGGACGTAAATCAGCGTATTGGCGGTACCGAGGTCAATCGCCATATCGCTGGAAAAATAACTGCGCAGGAATCCGAACATGGGAGCTCAGCTAAATTCTGGGGGGAATTGGGGTCAGGCCGCGGGGCGTTTGGCCCGTAAAACAACGGGTCCGCCTGTCATCACGGCGATTAAACCGTGAATCATAACTTATAATTTCCCCGGAAATAGCGCATAAATGCAGGCTATTCAAGCTTTGTAACGGGTTTGGCGTATGCATACTGCCCTCTCCCGCCCCTCGGCCTTCGCTTATCGATTTTTGCAATCCCTCATGGCGCTCAACGACAAAGATGTGGCCCGCATTGCCCGGCTGGCCAGAATCGAACTGACCCCCGACCAGCGCACCGTCGCGCAGGCCGAACTCAACGGCATCCTCCATCTGATCGAACGGCTTCAGTCCGTCGATACCCAAGGCGTCGAACCCCTGGCCCATCCCTTGTCCGCCCACGAGGACATCGTATTGCGCCTGCGTGAAGACGCCGTGACCGAAGCCGGTTCGGAAGCCCGCCGCCAGGAATTGCTGGCCAACGCTCCCGATGCCCAGGACGGCCTGTTCCTGGTTCCCAAGGTCCTGGAATAAGTCATGACGAAACCTGCCCTGCACACCCAATTCGAGGGGATCGCCGCTCTGCGTGCGGCCCTCGCGCAACGCGAAGTCAGCGCTGTCGAGCTGGCGCAAAGCGCCTTATCGGCCGCCGAAGCCGCCAGCGGCCTGAATACCTTTTTACATATTGACGCCGAATTGACGCTGGCCGAGGCCCGCGCTGCCGACGCCGCCCTGGCGGCCGGCACCGCCGGTCCGCTGGCTGGCATCCCGATCGCCCACAAGGACGCGTTCGTGACGCGCGGCTGGCGCACCACCGCGGGCAGCAAGATGCTCGAAGGCTACGTCAGCCCGTTCGACGCGACCGTTGTGGAACGTCTGGGCGCGGCCGGCGCGGTCTCGCTGGGCAAGCTGAACTGCGACGAATTCGCCATGGGCTCCGGCAACGAGAACTCGGCTTATGGCGCCGTGAAGAACCCCTGGGATCACGCTGCCGTGCCCGGCGGCTCGTCGGGCGGTTCGGCCGCCGCCGTGGCCGCCCGCCTGGTGGCCGCCGCCACCGGCACCGACACCGGTGGCTCGGTCCGCCAACCCGCCGCGCTGTGCGGCGTCAGCGGCATCAAGCCCACCTACGGCACCGTGTCGCGCTACGGCATGGTGGCCTTCGGCTCCAGCCTGGACCAGGCCGGCCCGCTGGCTCCCAGCAGCCGCGACCTGCTTGAACTCCTGGACGTCATCAGCGGCTTTGATCCGCGCGACGCCACCAGCCTCGAAAAATGCGACGGCGCCGTCAACGAGCCCGGCCGCGTGCGCCGCGACTTCGACGCCGCGCAGGCTCGTTTCGACGCCGCCGGCAGCCAGCCCCTGAAGGGCCTGCGCATCGGCGTGCCCGAAGAATATTTTGGCGACGGCCTGGCCCCCGATGTCGCTGCCGCCGTGCAGGCCGCGCTTGCGCAGTTCGAGGCGCTGGGCGCCGTGCGCGTGCCGGTGTCGCTGCCTCGCACCGAGCTGGCCATTCCGGCCTACTACGTGATCGCCCCCGCCGAAGCGTCCAGCAACCTGGCCCGCTACGACGGCGTGCGCTATGGCCACCGCGCCAAGCAGTACGGCGACCTGAACGAGATGATCAGCCGCTCGCGCGCCGAAGGCTTCGGCGACGAGGTCAAGCGCCGCATCCTGATCGGCACCTACGTGCTGTCCCACGGCTACTACGACGCCTACTACCTGCAGGCCCAGCGCCTGCGCCGCCTGATCGCGCAGGACTTCCAGCGCGCCTACGCGGATCAGTGCGACGTCATCATGGGACCGGTCACGCCGACGGTCGCCAAGAACATCGGCGACAACCGCGACGACCCGACCGCCGACTGGCTGGCCGACGTCTACACGCTGGGCGTCAGCCTGGCCGGCCTGCCCGCCATGTCGATTCCTTGCGGCTTTGGCGGCGAGAGTGGACAGCCCCCACGCTCGCAAGGCTCGCTGCCCCCCGAGGGGGCTGCCAGCGCCTTGGGGCGGCCCGGCGACGCTGGCGGCTCGCGCCCCATCGGCCTGCAGATCATCGGCAACTACTTCGACGAAGGCCGCCTGCTGGCCATCGCCGACCGCTACCAACACGTGACGGACTGGCATCAGCGTGTCCCTGTCCAGCAAGGCTGAGAACATGAACTGGGAAATCGTCATCGGCCTGGAAACGCACACGCAGCTTTCCACGGACTCCAAGATTTTTTCGGGCAGCAGCACGCAATTCGGCGCCGCGCCCAACACGCAGGCCAACGAAGTCGACCTGGCCCTGCCGGGCAGCCTGCCGGTCATGAACCGCGGCGCGGCCGAACGCGCCATCCGCTTCGGCCTGGCCGTCGGCGCCAAGATCGCGCCGCGCTCGGTTTTCGCGCGCAAGAACTACTTCTACCCTGACCTGCCCAAGGGCTACCAGATCAGCCAGTACGAGCTGCCGGTGGTGGTGGGCGGTTCGCTGTCGTTCTTCGTCGGCGAAGAAGAAAAGACCGTCAACCTGACGCGCGCCCACCTTGAAGAGGATGCCGGCAAGTCTCTGCACGACGACTTCAACCTGGGCAATGGCAGCCCGGCCAGCGGCATCGACCTGAACCGCGCCGGCACCCCGCTGCTCGAAATCGTGACTGAGCCCGAAATGCGCTCCGCCGCCGAGGCCGTGTCCTACGCGCGCGCGCTGCACAGTCTGGTCGTGTGGCTGGGCATCTGCGACGGCAACATGCAGGAAGGCTCATTCCGCTGCGACGCCAACGTGTCGGTCCGCCCGGTGGGCCAGAAGGAATTCGGCACCCGCACCGAGATCAAGAACGTCAACTCGTTCCGCTTCCTGGAACGCGCCATCATCTATGAAGCGCGCCGCCAGATCGAACTGATCGAGGACGGCGGCACCGTCGTCCAGGAAACGCGCCTGTACGACGCCGACCGCGACGAAACGCGCAGCATGCGCAGCAAGGAAGACGCGCACGACTACCGCTACTTCCCCGATCCCGACCTGCCCACGCTGGTGATCTCCAGCGCGTGGGTGGACGAGGTCCGCGCCGCCATGCCCGAACTGCCGGCCGCCCAGCGCGCCCGCTTCGAAACGGAATACGGCCTGCCCGCCTACGACGCCGCCCAACTGACCGTCAGCCGCGACCTGGCCGCCTACTTCGAAGCCGTGGCGCACGCGCTGCCGGCAGGCCAGGCCAAGCTCGCGTCCAACTGGGTCATGGGCGAAGTGGCCGCCGTGCTCAACAAGGAAGAAAAGACCATCGCCGAATCGCCCGTCGCGGCGCCGGCGCTGGCGGCCCTCATCGGCCGCATCATCGACGGCACGATCTCCAACAAGATCGCCCGCGAGGTCTTCGGCGCCATGTGGTCCGGCGAGAACGGCGGCGATGCGGATGCCATCATCGAATCGCGCGGCTTGAAGCAGATCAGCGACACGGGCGCCATCGGCGCGATGATCGACGAGGTGCTGGCCGCCAACCCGGCCATCGTCGAGGAGTACCGCGCCGGCAAGCAGAAGGCGTTCAACTCCCTGGTCGGCCAGATCATGAAGGCTGCACGCGGCAAGGCCAACCCGCAGCAGGTGAATGATCTGCTGAAGCAGAAGCTGGATAGTTGATCGGCGCCCGGTTCTCCTCGCGGGGACCGGCGCAATATCAGACTGAATCAAGGGCCGCGGCAGATTGCCGCGGCTTTTTCTTTGGCGAAGAATGGAAGGGTCAAAGTCTGATGGGAAGACGACCATGTCTCCGTACTTCGAAGTGCCTCTGGAACAGATGCCCCAACGTGTAGATTCGCTTATTGAAGCCGCACACCAAGGGGCTCGCATCGTCGTATTGCGCGACGGCAAGCCCTACGCCCAGATCCGTCCAGTTAATCCCATGATGAGCGAAAACGCGCATTGGGCGCTGGAGTCGATAAGGACGTTTCCAGCTGTCCAGCACGACAGCTATGAAAGCTGGTGGGCGGCGGTAAAGCCGGTGCACGAATGAAACTCGTCCTTGACGCCTCGGTGGCCCTCAATTGGCTGGGCCTGCCCAGCCAGCCCTTCCGCGATGCCGCATTTCGCATTCTGGATGGGCTGGACGATTACGCCACCTACGTGCCGACGATCTGGCACCTGGAAGTCGCCCATGGGGCGATGCGTGCGGAGCGCGCTGGAATGGCAAGCGCGGGCCACCGGCGCAACGCTCGCCACCTTCGATCAGAAGCTCTGTGTCGCGGCACAAGCGTGCGGCATACCCGTGCTTGGTCCGCCGCCGCATCTGGCCGAACCGCTGGCGCACTATGGTTCGGCCGCCGTGCGCGGCTTTGGCCGATGTCGGGCAGCCACGCAATGGCGCCCGCGCCCTTACTTCACCCCTTACTTCACCCCGTACTTCGTCCGATACGCCAGTACGGCATCCCGGTTCTCGGCAAACGCCGCGTCGTCCTGCAGCAGGGCCAGGATGTCCGTCAGCGAGGCAATCGCGACCACGGGGATGCCATAGGTCTTGGCCACGTCCTGCACGGCCGAGTGCGGCGACAGGGCGTCGTCCGGACCGGCGCGCTCCATGCGGTCCATCGCGATCAGCACGGCGGCCGGTTCAGCGCCGGCGGCGCGGATGATTTCCACAGACTCGCGCACCGAAGTACCGGCCGTGATGACGTCGTCGATGATGACGACCTTGCCCTTGAGCGGCGCGCCGACCAGGGTGCCGCCTTCGCCGTGGTCCTTGGCTTCCTTGCGGTTGTAGGCAAACGGCACGTCGCCGCGGCCCTGCATGTCCGGGTGGCCGGCCAGCGCCACGGCGGTGGCGGTGGATAGCGGGATGCCCTTGTACGCGGGGCCGAACAGCATGTCGAACTCGACGCCGGAATCCAGCAGCGCCTGCGCATAAAACTGCGCCAGCTTGCCGACCGAGCGGCCATTGTTGAACAGGCCCGCATTGAAGAAATAGGGGCTGATGCGGCCCGACTTGACCTTGAAGCTGCCAAAGCGCAGAACGCCCTCGTTCAAGGCGAAACGGACGAAATCCAGGGCGGTGACGGAGGACTGGGCGGCGGGCATGCAGGGAGATCCGGTAGGTGGCAGACCCCGCATTTTATCCGCTGTCGGGGCCGTTCCCGGCTGCCGTTGCAGAGTCGGTTAAATTCCTGGCATTGTCCGCCTCCTCTGCGGCCGAATTTCAGGAGTTTCGCTTTGCTGCGCATCACGTCGATCAACCTCAATGGCATCCGGTCCGCCTTTAAGAAGGGCCTGCAACCGTGGATGGAAAAGCACGCCGCCGACGTGCTGTGCCTTCAGGAAATCAAGATTGCCCACGACGACCTGACCGACGAGCTGCGCCATCCGCCCGGCTACACCGGCCACTTCCACCACGCGGTGAAAAAGGGCTACAGCGGCGTGGGCATCTATTTGCGAGATCCGGCCGAGCGCGTGAACCATGGCCTGGACTGCGAAGAGTTCGACCCCGAAGGCCGAATCATCCGCGCCGACTGGAAGGACCTGTCCGTCATCAGCGCCTACCTGCCTTCCGGCTCCAGCGGCGACGAACGCCAGCAGGCAAAGTATCGTTTCCTCGACCGGTTCGGGCCCTGGATCGATGCCTTGATGCACGAACACAAGACGACAGGCCGTGAATTCGTCATCTGCGGCGACTGGAACATCGCTCACAAGGAAATCGACCTGAAGAACTGGAAGGGCAACATGAAGAACTCGGGCTTTCTGCCCGAAGAGCGCGCGTGGCTCACGGACGTTTTCGACAAGCGCGGGTTTGTGGACGTGTTTCGTACCATCGACGACCGTCCCGACCAGTACACCTGGTGGAGCAACCGGGGCCAGGCCTGGGCCAAGAACGTCGGGTGGCGCATCGACTACCAGATCGCCACGCCGGGCATCGCGGCCAAGGCGCGCAGCGTTGCCATCTACAAGGACGAGCGCTTCTCGGATCACGCACCGCTGACGATCGACTACGACTTCACTCTGCGCGCGTGATTTTTCTCAAGATAAAAATAGGGACGTAACAATGGCGCTTGACCGGCAGCCGCCCCCGCTTGCGGCCGCTGGACGCGCCTGCTGCCTAGGGCGACGCGCCACTTTCCCTATGAGCGCTCATCGAAAAATAACGGGGACATATTAATTTCCCCTGGAAATTCAAGCCTTACCGTTCGAAAGGCATCTTTCCGCCCGGCATCCGCCAGCACATCCGATTAGATACGACCCCAATTATCTACCGGAAAATTCCGTTTGATATCAACGTGATGGCGCGGTTTTTCGCTTTGCGCAGGGCAACATTTTGCCCCTACAATCCCCGCACCATACGGGTGCAGACATGCACCAAAACAAACTGATCGCGCCCCAATCTGGCGCAATTTCCGCACCTATTCGAAGCACCCCCGAGGAGATCATGGTGAAAGTGCAGAGTCTGGACGACTTCCTGCGTGGCGTCGCCGCGCGCGACCCGCAGCAACCCGAGTTCATGCAAGCCGTCCAGGAGGTGATGCTCAGTTTGTGGCCCTTCGTCGAGAAGCATCCCCATTACGCTGAGCACGCCCTGCTGGAACGCCTGGTTGAACCGGAACGCGTCATCCAGTTCCGCATCTGCTGGACCGACGACCAGGGCCGCGCCCAGGTCAACCGCGGCTTCCGCATCCAGCACAGCTCCGCAATCGGCCCGTTCAAGGGCGGCATGCGCTTTCACCCGTCGGTGAACCTGTCGATCCTGAAATTCCTCGCCTTCGAACAGACCCTGAAAAACTCGCTGACCACCCTGCCCATGGGCGGCGGCAAGGGTGGCTCGGACTTCGACCCCAAAGGCAAGTCCGACGCCGAAGTCATGCGCTTCTGCCAGGCGCTGATGATCGAGCTATATCGCCACCTGGGCCCGGACACCGACGTACCCGCCGGCGACATCGGCGTGGGCGCGCGTGAGGTCGGCTTCATGGCCGGCATGATGAAGAAGCTGTCGAACTCGACGGCCAGCGTCTTCACCGGCAAGGGCCTGACCTTCGGCGGCAGCCTGATCCGCCCCGAGGCCACCGGTTACGGCACCGTCTACTTCGCCGAGGAAATGCTCAAGCGCGTCGGCAAGTCCTTCGACGGCATGCGCGTGTCCGTGTCGGGCTCGGGCAACGTGGCGCAGTACGCCATCGAGAAGGCCATGGCGCTGGGCGCCCGCGTCATCACCGTGTCGGATTCGAACGGCACCGTCGTCGACGAAGCCGGCTTCAACCACGAGAAGCTCGTGGCGCTGATGCACATCAAGAATGACTTGCGCGGCCGCCTGGACACCTATGCCCGCCAGTTCGGCTTGCAGTACGAGGCCGGCAAGCGCCCGTGGCACGTGCCCGTCGACGTCGCGCTGCCCTGCGCCACGCAGAATGAGCTGGAACTGTCGGATGCGCAGACGCTGATCAAGAACGGCGTGCTGGCGGTTGCCGAAGGCGCCAACATGCCCGCCACGCTGGACGCCGCCAAGGCCTTCATTGCGGCGCGCGTGCTGTACGCGCCGGGCAAGGCCAGCAACGCCGGCGGCGTGGCCGTGTCGGGCCTGGAAATGGCTCAGAACTCGGCCCGCCTGTCGTGGACCCGCGAGGAAGTGGACATTCGCCTGCATGCCATCATGCGCGACATCCACGAAAACTGCGTGCGCCACGGCCATTCGGAGCGCGAATACGTGAACTACCTGGACGGCGCCAACATCGCCGGCTTCGTCAAGGTCGCCGACGCCATGCGCCAGCAAGGGCTGTATTGATCGCCGCCTGCTGATCCGCGCGCCGCGCGGGCACAGCATGCAAAAGGCCGACTCGGATGAGTCGGCCTTTTGCATTGCGGCGATGACGCGCCGCGGGCTGCCCGGTGCCTGCGCCACTGCAGGGGCGCAGACTGGCCGGATGGCGCAAAGATCAGTGCTTCATCGCGCCGTGATCGTGGCTCATGCCGGGATTATGCGAAGCCGGCATGACCTTGAACTGCACCGCCACTTCGCCCGCCTTTTCAAACTTGAGCGTGGCGGGCACGGTGGCGCCATCCTTGAACGGCGCCTTCAGTTTGATGAACATGACGTGGTAGCCGCCCGGGCTGAGCTTGACCTCGGTGTCGGCGGGCAGCGCGATGCCGCCTTCGACCTGACGCATCTTGGAGACGCCGTTTTCGGTCTGCACGGTATGCAGCTCGACGCGTTCGGCGGCGTCCGACGACACGGACAGCAGGCGGTCCGGCGCCTTGGCGTCGTTGTCGATATCCATGTACCCCGCGCCGTTGGCCTGTCCGGGCGCGGAAGCGCGGACCCAGAGATCGTCGACTTCGACCTGGCCGACCTTGTAGTCCTTGGCCCACGCCGAACCGGCGGTGCACAGGCCGATCGCGGCAACAACGGCAAACTTGCGGATGTTCATGGGTGTCCTCCTGAGACGTTAGCGGCGCCTGACCAGGCTGCGGGCGGCTGACAACACCGAGTCGGTCAAGGCTTCCATGGCCTCGGAGTTTACCCGCCAATGCTGCCAGTAGAGCGGCACGTCCTCCCAGGCCCGGCCGCGCAGCAGGACGAGTTGACCGGCATCAAGGTGCTCCTGCACGAGCGGCAGCGGGTTCATGGTCCAGCCCAGTCCGCCCAGCGTGGCCTGCACGAAAGCGCGCGTGGACGGCACCCACCAGACCGGCGGTTCCCACGGTGCGGGGTCTGCGATCTTGTGCGCAAAGCGCGCCTGCAGCGCGTCCTTGCGGTTGAAGACGAGGACGGGCGCCTGCGCCAGCGTCTGCGCGTTGACGCCTGAAGCGAAGTAGCGCTTGTGGAAGTCGGGCGTGCAGGTGGCCACGTAGCGCATGCTGCCCAGCGCGTGGATGCGGCAGCCCTGGACCGGATCGGCCAGCGTGGTCACGGCGCCCAGCACGGAGCCATTGCGCAGCAGGGCGGCCGTATGGTCCTGGTCTTCGGACAGCATGTCCAGCGTGGCGCGGGTGCGCGCCGCGAACTGCAGGGCGGCGTCGACGAACCAGGTTTCCAGGCTGTCGTGATTGACCGCGATGGGAATGCTGGCGTGGGGCACGTCGTCGTCGGCCACGCCCAGCCGGTTCAGCGCGTCGTGCTCGAGCAAGGCGGTCTGCTCGGCCAGTTGCACCAGCACCTGGCCGTCTGCCGTGGCGGCGGCCGGCACCGTGCGCTGGACCAGCAGCCGGCCCATCCGGTCTTCCAGAGCCTTGATCCGTTGCGACACTGCCGATGGCGTGACGCTGAGCGATAGCGCCGCGCGCTCGAAACTGCCTTCGCGCACCACCGCCGCCAGTGCGCGCAGGTTGCCGTGATCGATTTTCATGAGATTAGAAATTCTTAATATAGTGAAGGAAAATTAGCTGTATTTCATATACATGGCAAGGGAAAATGACGCATTGCCGACCGCTCTCAGCGCTCGGCCACCCATCAAAGCGCCGCCACAGGCGTTGCAGTCACAGGTACACCTTCCATGTTCGCCACCTTGTCATCCCCCGCCTTCCTCACCGCCTGGGCCAGCGGCACGGCCACGGGCCTCGGCCTGTTCGCCGTCGTGGGCGCGCAAAGCGCGTTCATCCTGCGCCAGGGCCTCATGCGCGCGCATCTGCTGAGCGTCGTCGCCATCTGCGCGCTGATCGACGCCGTCTTCATCTTCGCCAGCGTGTCCGGCCTGCAGGCGCTGACCGCGTGGTTCCCCTGGCTGACGACCGCCGTGCTGTGGTTCGGCGTGGCCTTCCTGACCTGGTACGCGGCGCAATCCGCGCGCCGCGCCTGGACCGCCACGGGCGGTTTGGCCGCCGCCCGCGACGTGGTGCCGTCGCGCCGCGCCGCCATGCTCGGCGCGCTGGGGTTCTCGCTGCTCAACCCGCACTTCTGGCTGGACATGGTGGTGGTCGGCTCGCTCGCGCACGGCTTCGACGACGCGCGCATGGCCTTCGCGGCCGGCGCCTTCACGGCCAGCCTGCTGTGGTTGGCGGTGCTGGGCATCGGGTCGCGGCTCTTCGCCCCCTTCTTTGCCAGCGCGTCGGCCTGGCGGGCCCTGGACGGCATCATCGCCGTGATCATGGCCGGTTTGGCGATCAGCCTGGCGGTCAAGGGCGTCTGAGGCCCGCAGGCCAACAGTCGATCTTCTCTGGAAGGTGTCTGACACCCATGAGTAGCCGTCACAAGGTGACCGCCCTCTCACACGGGTGTCAGACACCGTTGCAGATCGCCCAAGTGCTACGCCAGTATGGGCACGGCGCCCGCACTTTTATAATCGGCGCCTCACCACTTTTCTGTCGGGCGCCGGGCCGGCCCGCCACCGCTCCATGCGCGGACCTTCCCCTTCCAAAGACGTGCGCCTGCCGCCGCTTGCCGCCATCCAGGCGTTCGAAGCGGCCGCGCGGCTGGGTTCCTTCGAGCGTGCCAGCGAAGAGCTGTTCGTCACCGCCAGCGCCATCGGCAAGCGCATCGCCTCGCTGGAAACCCTGCTGGATGTCACGCTGTTCATTCGCAGCAGCCGTGGCGCGACGCTGAGCGCGGCCGGGCGCGAATACCTGGAACAAGTCCGCACAGCGCTCGATCTGCTGTCCGACGCCTCGCTGCACAAGCGCAACGAGCCCAAGCTGGAAACGCTGCGCGTGGTGTCCACGCCCACGTTCGCCCGGCAGGTGCTGATCCCTGCCCTGCCCGGTTTCACCGCGGCGCATCCCGACGTCGAACTCGAAATCATGCTGTCCATTCCGTACCTGGACATCATGCCGCCCAACGCCGACGTCTGGATCCGCTTTGGCAGCGGCAAGTATCCCGGTCTGCATGCGCACCCGCTCACGCATGATCCGGTGTTCGCCGTGTGCGCGCCCGGCTACCAGGCCGCGCGCGGCCCGTTCAAGCGGCCCGCCGACCTGGCGCGCGCCGACCTGCTGCGTTGCCCGATGGAGCCCTGGCGTCCGTGGCTGGCGGCGGCGGGACTGGATTGGCCCGAGCCGTCGCGCGGCGTGTGGCTGGTGGATCTGGGCATGATGCTCGCCGCCGCGCGCGCCGGCCAGGGCGTGGCGCTGACGCGCCGGTCGCTGGCCGCCGAGTGGCTGGACGAAGGCAAGCTCGTTCGCGTACTGGACGTGGAGATCCCCGGCGAGTCGCAGTACTACCTGTGCACCGAAGCCACACGCGCACCGGGCGGCGCGGCCCAGGCGTTTTCCCTATGGCTCACCGAGGTCTGCAAACGCGCAGCTCAATGGCCATGCGGGCCACAGGCCAGTCAGGAATAAATTTCCAGTTATGTACGGAATGAATTTCCGCACGACGCCGCATCCTGATCGCTAGGATGCGGCCAGCGTGACTGCGCGCGTTTCGGGACGCCTTGCGTTGCCGAACGCCGGCGGACGCAGTGCCAACGCATTGCCCACGCACGCTTAACGCAGCGCCCCTCCATCGCGCCGCATTCAGCAAGCTGAAAGGAACCTTGCATCCGCACTAGGTATTTACGCGGAAAAGCACCGCCGGGTCAGATTCGCGTAAGCGATTAAGCAGACAGTCACGACACGCAACAAAGGAGCGCGCCAACAGAACATCACTCCGCCGACTGGCGCCGGCACACGGCTTTCCACGCAGTTCACCCAATTACAACGGAGACATCCATGGATTTTCGTTTGAAGCTGCTTGCAGGAACCCTTGCATTTGCCGTATCGGCCGCGTCCCACGCCGCCGACCCCATCAAGATCGGCGTGGCCGGCCCCTACACCGGCGGTTCGTCATCCATGGGCGTCAGCATGCGCGACGGCGTGCGCCTCGCCATCGAAGAGATCAACAAGAACGGCGGCGTGCTCGGCCGCCAGCTCGTCGCCGTCGAACGCGATGACGAAGCCAAGAACGAGCGCGGCGTGCAGATCGCGCAGGAACTGATCAACAAGGAACAGGTGACCGCCACCGTCGGCTACATCAATACCGGCGTCGCATTGGCCTCGCAACGGTTCTACCAGGATGCCAAGATCCCGGTGTTCAACAACGTGGCCACCGGCAGCGTGATCACGCATCAGTTCAAGGCGCCGGAATACCCCGACAACTACGTGTTCCGCAATGCGGCCCACGACAGCATCCAGGCCCCGATGATCGTGGAAGAAGCGATCACGCGCCGCGGCTTCAAGAAAGTCGCGATCCTGGCCGACTCCACCAACTACGGCCAGCTCGGCCGCGAGGATCTGGAAAAGGCCCTGGACGCCAAGGGCATCAAGCCGGTGGCCGTCGAAAAATTCAACATCAAGGACGTCGACATGACGGCCCAGCTGCTCAAGGCCAAAGCCGCGGGCGCCGAGGCCGTGCTGACCTACGGCATCGGTCCCGAGCTCGCCCAGGTTGCCAACGGCATGACCAAGCTGGGCTGGAAGGTGCCGATCATCGGCAGCTGGACGCTGTCCATGGCCAACTACATCGACAACTCCGGCGCCAACGGCGAAGGCGCGCGCATGCCGCAGACCTTCATCCAGGATCCGGACACGCCCAAGCGCAAGGCGTTCATCGACGCCTATCTGGCCAAGTTCAAGCCCAAGAACAACCGCATCGACTCGCCGGTGTCGGCGGCGCAGGGCTATGACTCGATCTTCCTGCTGGCCGCCGCCATCAAGCAGGCGAACTCCACCGACGGTCCCAAGGTGCGCGAAGCGCTGGAAAACCTGCAGACCCCGGTCGAGGGCGTGGTGATGACCTACAACAAGCCTTTCTCGCACGACAACCACGACGCGATCACCGCGAAGGAAGTGGTCATCGGCGAGGTCAAGGGCGGCCGAGTCATCAAGGCCAACTAAATCCCGACAAGCAGGAAGGCGGCGGCTGCCCGGCCGCCGCCGCGCCCGACGCTGCGGGCGCGGGGCATGCAGCCGCCTGAAAACAGCGTTCTGCCCAAGGGGGTTGGGACGGAACACAGCGCCTCAAGACACACACCATGATTCTTCTACAGCTCATCTATAGCGGTATCGCGCTAGGCATGATCTATGCGGTCATTGCGTTCGGCTACCAGCTCACCTTTGCCACATCGGGCACCTTGAACTTCGGCCAGGGCGAAGCCCTGATGCTGGGTGCGCTCGTCGGCCTCACGCTCGTCGGCCTCGGCGTGAACTACTGGGTCATGATTCCCATCGTCTGCATCTTCGGCTTTGCGCAAGGCGCGCTGGTCGAGCGCGTGGGCGTGCGGCCCGCCATCAAGACGCGATCGGAATTCGGCTGGATCATGGCCACCATTGCGCTGGGCATCATCTTCAAGAACGTGGCCGAGAACATCTGGGGCCGCGACGACCTGCGCTTTCCCTCGCCGCTGCCCGAGGCGCCCATCCAGGTGCTGGGCGCGAACGTGTTGCCGATGGAACTGCTGGTGGTGTTCGGCGCGCTGGGCATGATGATCCTGGTCGAAATCTTCAACCGCAAATCCATTTACGGCAAAGCCTTCGTCGCCACATCCAACGACCGCGACGCGGCCGGCCTGATGGGCATCAACACCGGCATGGTCATCACGTTCTCGTACGCGCTGTCGTCGCTGACCGCGGCGTTCGCCGGCGTGCTGGTCGCGCCGCTGACGCTGACCGGCGCCACGATGGGCGCGGTGCTTGGCCTGAAGGCGTTTGCCGTCGCGATCATTGGCGGCCTGTCCAGCGGGATGGGCGTCGTGGTGGGCGGGCTGATCCTGGGGATCGCCGAAACGACCACCGGTTTCTATCTATCAACGGGATACAAAGACGTGCCGGGATTGGTATTGCTGCTGCTCGTTCTGACCTTCAAGCCCGCCGGCCTGTTCGGCAAGACCGCGATCAAGAAGGTGTAAGCGATGAAACCCCTGCACCTGCTCCTTTCCATCGTAGCCGTGGCGTGCCTGGCCGCCGTGCCGCTGGGCGTGACCAACACGTATTACCTGCACTTGATTGAAACCATCATGATCTATTCGATCCTGCTGTTCGGGCTCGATATCGTGGTGGGCTACACCGGCCAGGTGTCGCTGGGCCACGCCGGCCTGTTCGGCATCGGCTCGTACGTGGCCGGCGTGCTGGTCTTTCACTTGCAGATTCCCATCTGGCTGACGCTGCCCGCCGCCATCGTCATCGCCGCCGCCTTTGGCGCGGTGCTGGCGCTGCCGGCGCTGCGCGTCACCGGTCCCTATCTAGCGATGGTGACGCTGGCGTTCGGCACGATCATCCAGATCCTGATCAACGAGATGACGTTCCTGACCGAAGGTCCGCTGGGCATCAAGATCGCCAAACCGTCCATTGCCGGCCACGTTCTGACCAAAGCCGAATACTTCTGGCTGGTCGCCGCGCTGCTGGTGATCTCGCTGATCGTGGTGCACCGGATTCTGAAGTCGCACCTGGGCCGGTCTTTCGAAGCCTTGCGCGACAGCCCGATCGCGTCCGACTGCATGGGCGTGTCGGTGTACCGGCACAAGGTGATCGCCTTCGTCATCAGCGCCGGCTTTGCCGGCCTGGCGGGCGCGCTGTATTCGTATTCGGAGCAGTACATTTCGCCGAACACGTACAACTTCGAACTGACGATCCTGTTCCTGCTGGCGATCATCATGGGCGGACGCAAGAGCCGCACCGGCGCGCTGCTGGGCGCCTCGATCATCGTGCTGCTGCCCAAGATGCTGGACGACATCGGCACGTTCCGCCTGATCGCGCTCGCCGTGGCGATCCTGGTGACGGTGGGTAGCGCCGTGGCCATCTCCAAGGGCCGCACCGAGCCGCGCAAGGTCGCGGTGCCGGTGATCGGCACGATTGTGCTGGCCATCTTCTCGTACTGGCTGGAAGCCGTCACCGACTGGCGCCTGACCATCTTCGGCGCGATGATCCTGTTCGTCGTGTATTACCTGCCTGACGGCATCGTGGGCTTCGTACGCAACCTGTTCTTCTCGACGCGCCGTGCGGCGCTGGCGGTGAAGAAGGACCTGGTGAAGGAACAGGACGCCGTGCCGGACGCGGTGGCGGGCAAGGGCGAAACCTTGCTCGCGGCCAAGAACGTGCTGATGCAGTTCGGCGGGCTGAAGGCGCTGAATGAGGTGGACCTGACCGTCAAGCGCGGCACCATCCACGGCCTGATCGGACCCAACGGGTCGGGCAAGAGCACGATGATGAACGTGCTGACCGGCATCTATGTGCCGACGGCCGGCGCCGTGGAGTTCGGCGGCAAGTCGCTCGTGGGCCTGCCGCCGGCCGACATCGCCGAAGCCGGCATCGCCCGCACGTTCCAGAACGTGCAGCTCTTTGGCGAAATGACCGCTCTGGAGAACGTGCTGGTGGGTCTGCATCACACCTTCACGACGGGTCTGGCGGGCATTGCGCTGCGCACGCCCAAGTGGAAGACCGAAGAACAGGGCGCACGGGCGCGGGCCATGGCGCTGCTGGAGTTCGTTGGCCTGGAATCGCTAGCCAGCGAAGAGGCCCGCAACCTGCCTTACGGCAAGCAGCGCCTGCTGGAGATCGCCCGCGCGCTGGCGCTGGATCCGCAACTGCTGCTGCTTGACGAACCGGCCGCGGGCCTGACGGCGCCTGACATCGTGGAGCTGCTGGCGATCATCCGCAAGGTGCGCGACCACGGCATCACGCTGATCCTCATCGAGCACCACATGGACGTGGTGATGGGGGTCTGCGACACCGTATCGGTACTGGACTTCGGCCAGAAGATTGCCGAGGGCCTGCCTAATGAAGTGCAAAGCAACGCCAAGGTGATCGAGGCGTATCTGGGCGGCGCGCCCGCCTGACGCCAAGGGGACAATAAGATGCTATCGATCAAGAATCTGGAAGCAGGCTACGGGAAGGTGAAGGTGCTTCACGGCATCAGCATGGAGGTGCCCAAAGCCAAGGTGGTGACGCTGATCGGCTCGAACGGGGCTGGCAAGACAACGACGATGCGGGCGTTGTCGGGGATGATCCGGCCGACGGCGGGAGAGATCACGCTGGGGAGCAAGCGGATCGATGGGATGGAGTCGCATCGCATCGCGCGGCTGGGGTTGGCGCATTCGCCGGAAGGGCGTCGGGTGTTTCCGACGCTGTCGGTGACTGACAACTTGCTGCTGGGCGCTTTTCCGCGTCTGACGGGGAGCCGGCCGAAGGGTGATGTGCAGGCGGATTTGGGGCGGGCGATGGATCTGTTCCCGCGCTTGAAGGAACGGCGCGATCAGCTGGCTGGGACGCTTTCGGGCGGTGAACAGCAAATGCTGGCGATGGCGCGTGCGGTGATGCTGAATCCGGAACTGGTGCTGCTGGACGAGCCGTCGATGGGACTGGCGCCGATTCTGGTGGAAGAGGTGTTCCGGATCATTGCGCGGCTCAAGGAGGAAGGGGTGACGATGTTGCTGGTGGAGCAGTTTGCGGCGGCGGCGTTGAATGTGGCGGATTATGGGTATGTGCTGGAGAACGGGCGGATTTCTGTGCATGGGAGTGCGGAGAAGTTGAAGCATGATCCGGCTGTGGTGGCGGCTTATTTGGGTGGGGGGCATTGAAGGGTGTAGCAGTAAGTCGGGTGGCGGTTTTTGGTGGCCGGGGGTGTGGGTTTGGCGTTGAGTTCTTAAGACGCCCCCGCTGCGACGAGCTTTTTTTGTTTCAGCTTTACGGGCGGCGGGGCGAATTGGGTTCTTTAGGTTCTTGCCCACGGTGGGGAGAGAGAGAAAAATCTTGCGGGGCCCGCCCCCGGCCGGCC